>NZ_JBSGCY010000011.1:0-84774 GCF_053602115.1 Nocardia sp. NPDC004582
CGCTCTGCGCCCAGCCGCGGCGGCGGACCTCGGCCAGCGCGCGCTCGCCGAACACCGCCTCGGGCAGGATGGTCCGCTGCGATTCGGGGTCGGCCCAGGCCAGCAGCACTTTCGCGGCCGAGCCGGCGGTGAGCGGCAGCCGCGCGCCGATGGGCACGGTGTCGCGCAGGCCGGCGGCCGGTTCCATGGCGGCCACGCAGACGCGCGCGTTCCCGTCGCGGCGGTAGAGCTGGACGCTCTCGCCGGTGATCTCGCGCAGGCGCGGGAGGATGGAGGAGGCGGCGTCGAGCAGGGGATCGCTGGCGGTGGTCGCCAGTTCCGACAGGGCCGGGCCCGGTCGCCACAGACCCTGGCTGTCGCGGGCCAGCATGCGATGCGTTTCCAGGCCCACGGCCAGGCGATGCGCGGTGGCGCGGGGCAGGCCGGTGCGGGCGCAGAGCTCGTTGAGGCCGCAGGGTTGCTCGGCTACGGCGTGCAGGACGGCCATGGCTTTGTCCAGAACCCCGATACCGCTATGCTGTCTCATAGAACGATATTAGCGTCTCGCATGTTGGGAAATGCAAATTGCCTGCGCGGCAAACCCGCCGCTCCCCGACCGCGGACGCGAGCCACCGTGTCACCAGCCCGGGCACGGGAATGTCTATCGAGAGGTGATGGAGCTATGGCCGACCGGCCACGCACTCTGGCGGAGAAGGTCTGGGACGAGCATGTCGTCGTGCGCGGCGAAGGCGAGGGCGAGCACCGCCAGCCCGATCTCATCTACATCGATCTGCACCTGGTGCACGAGGTCACCAGCCCGCAGGCCTTCGACGGCCTGCGCGCCGCGGGCCGCCCGGTCCGCCGCCCGGATCTGACCATCGCCACCGAGGACCACAACGTCCCCACCGCCGACATCGACAAGCCGATCGCGGACCCGGTCTCGCGCCTGCAGGTCGAGACGCTGCGCAAGAACTGCGAGGAATTCGGTGTCCGCCTGCACCCCATGGGCGATGTCGAGCAGGGCATCGTGCACGTGGTGGGCCCGCAGCTGGGCCTGACCCAGCCGGGAACCACGGTGGTGTGCGGTGATTCGCACACCTCCACCCACGGCGCGTTCGGCGCGCTGGCGATGGGTATCGGCACCTCGGAAGTGGAACACGTGCTGGCGACGCAGACGCTGTCGCTGCGCCCGTTCAAGACCATGGCCATCAATATCGACGGTCAGCTGCCCCACGGCGTCACCTCCAAGGACGTGATCCTGGCGGTCATCGCGCAGATCGGCACCGGCGGCGGTCAGGGCTATGTGCTGGAGTACCGCGGCGAGGCCGTGCGCTCCATGTCCATGGAGGCCCGGATGACCATGTGCAACATGTCGATCGAGGCCGGCGCCCGGGCGGGCATGGTGGCCCCCGACGAGGTCACCTACGAGTACCTGAAGGGCCGTCCGCACGCCCCGCAGGGCGCGGACTGGGATGCCGCCGTGGCGGCCTGGGACGCCCTGAAGACCGACGAGGGCGCGGTTTTCGACGCCGAGGTGCACCTGGACGGGTCCACGCTGACCCCGTTCGTCACCTGGGGCACCAACCCGGGACAGGGTGCGCCGCTGGGCGACTCGGTGCCGGATCCGGAGCGGATCGTCGACGAGAACGAGCGCGCCGCCGCCGAGAAGGCGCTGGAATACATGGACCTGACGCCGGGTACCCCGCTGCGGGACGTCGCCGTGGACACGGTTTTCGTGGGTTCCTGCACCAACGGCCGGATCGAGGATCTGCGCGCGGTGGCCGACATCCTGAAGGGCCGCAAGGTCGCGGGCGGGGTGCGGATGCTGATCGTGCCCGGCTCGATGCGGGTGCGGTTGCAGGCGGAAAAGGAGGGGCTGGGCGAGATTTTCACCGCCGCGGGCGCGGAATGGCGTCAGCCGGGCTGCTCGATGTGCCTGGGCATGAACCCGGATCAGCTTTCCCCCGGTCAGCGCTGTGCCGCCACCTCGAACCGCAACTTCGAAGGGCGCCAGGGCAAGGGCGGCCGGACGCACCTGGTCTCGCCGCTGGTCGCGGCGGCCACCGCGGTGCGCGGAACCCTGTCCTCACCTGCGGATCTGAACTGATCGCCCGCCGGTAGCGGCCCAGATGCCGCTGCCCCCACTGACTCAGGAGAAACAACGATGGAAGCCTTCAAGGTCCACAAGGGGATCGGTGTTCCGTTGCGCCGATCCAATGTCGACACCGACCAGATCATCCCGGCCGTCTATCTGAAGCGCGTAACCCGAACGGGTTTCGAGGACGGTCTGTTCGCGGCATGGCGGACGGATCCGAACTTCATTCTGAACACCGAGCCGTACAACCGGGGTAGTGTCCTGGTCGCCGGTCCGGATTTCGGGACCGGATCCTCACGTGAGCACGCGGTTTGGGCCCTCAAGGACTACGGCTTCCGGGTGGTGATCTCGTCTCGCTTCGCCGACATCTTCCGTGGGAACGCGGGCAAGGACGGGCTTCTGACGGCCCGGATGGCCCAGAGCGATGTGGAATTGCTCTGGAAGTTGCTCGAGGAACAGCCGGGTTTGGAATTGGCGGTGGACCTCGAGGCGCGCACCGTGTCGGCCGGAACCGTCGTGTTGCCGTTCGATATTGACGACTACACGCGGTGGCGTCTGCTGGAAGGCCTGGACGACATCGGTCTCACGCTCCGCCACGGCGACGAGATCAGCCAGTTCGAAAACGCAAGGCCGACTTGGAAACCCGCAACCATTCCGGCCCGTATTTCGCAGACGTAATCATTGATGGGCGTTAGCTGGACGCCCTCAAACCAGGTAGCTGAGCGTGTGCCATGCGTCATGTATTTCCGCGTGGCACATAGACTCTTGCCCCGAAAGGGTTTACCGTGGTACCTAGTCGGTCCGACGACGGGCCAATTAGTCTGCGGAGGATTCAATGAACAAGGCGGAACTGATCGATGTTCTGACCGAGAAGTTGGGTACTGACAGGCGCACCGCTACTGCAGCTGTCGAGCAGATGGTCGACACGATCGTGCGTGCTGTGAACAAAGGTCAGAGCGTCACCATCACGGGATTCGGCGTCTTCGAGCAGCGGAAGCGCGCGGCGCGTGTCGCTCGCAACCCGCGCACCGGCGAAACCGTCAAGGTGAAGCCGACTTCGGTCCCGGCCTTCCGTCCCGGTGCTCAGTTCAAGGCGATCATCGCGGGCAAGCAGAAGATCGCCTCGAGCGGCCCGGCCGTGAAGCGTGGTGTGGCCGCCCCGGTTTCGGGCAAGGCCGGTGCGAAGAAGACCACCGCCAAGAAGACGGTGAAGAAGGCCGCCACCAAGGCTCCGGCCAAGACCACCGCCAAGAAGGCGGCGTCGAAGGCTCCCGCCAAGAAGGCCGCCGTCAAGAAGGCGGTCGCCAAGAAGGCCGCCGTGAAGAAGACGGTCGCCAAGAAGGCTCCGGCCAAGGCCGCGGCTGCCAAGAAGACCACGGCTGCCAAGAAGGTCACCGCCTCGAAGGCCACCACGGCCAAGAAGGCGGCCAAGAAGGCTCCCGCCAAGAAGACCGCCGCCAAGCGCACCGCGCGCCGTTAATCCGGCGACAACCCGTCGCTGACGGGGGTTTTCGAGCAGGACGACACGTGAGACGGCCCGGCATCGCCGGGCCGTTTCGCATGTCCGGGCCATGTTTTCGCGCAGTGGGGGACCGATGGGGGCCGGTAGGGGGCCGGAATCGGCCGTCCGCCGGGTGGATTCGGCCGGACAATGGCCGGTACGGCGGCGTTCCAAGGGTTCTGGGCGGCCGCCGGACGACAGATGACCCGGTCAGCCCTGGGGTCGGTCGACAGGGACGAGAATGCGGTCGAGATGGTCGGCGGCGACCAGGCGGCCGCCGTGGAAGGACAGCACCCACACGCTGCCCTTGCGGTTGCGGGCCGGTGGCAGGCTCACCCCGTCCTCGGCGGCCCACCACTCGAGCAGATCCGGAATCACCTTGCCCTGACTGGAGATCACCCGCACCGCGTCGGCGGAGACCAGGTCGCGGGCGCGTTTGCGGGCGGCATCGGGTGCTGCCGCGTAACCGGATTCGGAGAACAATGGCTCCAGTTCGATATCGGCGCCCAGTTTCTCGGCCAGCGGGGTCACGGTTTGGACACAGCGCAGCGGTGGGGCCGAGATGATTTCGGCGGCGCCGAAGGCGAGCAGGTTGGGCGCCAGGGCGCGAGCCTGTGCGCGACCGGCCTTTTCGAGCGGCCGCAGGTCGTCGTCGCCGGCGTAGCGGTCGCTGCGCCCGGCCTTGGCGTGCCGGACCAGCAGCAGGGTGGCGGTCTCGGCGGGCTGGCGCAGGAAATTGCGGACGATAGTGCGGTCCATGGGATACGACAGGGCGTCCATCACCCGGTCCAGGCGGCACCAGTCGAGGACGTCGACCTCGGTGTTGGACGCGAATTCCCCGTCGAGCACCTCGGCGGCCCAGTAATCCACGCGTTTGAGCTTGCGGTGACCGGTGACCGGATACGTCACGTGGCCCAGATACCGGCCCAGCCGCGCGGCCAGACCGGTTTCCTCGGCGACCTCGCGCACGGCCGTGATCACCGGCGTCTCACCGGGATCCAGCTTGCCCTTGGGCAGCGACCAGTCGTCGTATTTGGGGCGGTGGACGAGCGCGATCTCGATGGCCCCGGCGCCGTGTCCGGGCGCATGACGCCACAGCACGGCCCCCGCCGCGAGGATATTGGCTTTGACCGGGGGGTCGGTGTACTCGTCGGCGGGGTCGTTGTGGAATGGGGTCACTGGCGGTCCGGACGACGCAGCCGCATGAGGTACTCCTGGTGGTCGCGAATCTGGTCGGACGGCACGTCGGGGCCGGGCTGGGCCTGCCAGCTGCCGTCGGGGCGCAGCACCCAGCAGCGGGTGGCCGGGTTGGTGGCGGAGTCGAACACCTGTCCGAGCCGGTCGCACAGGCGCGGATCCTTCACCTGCGCCAGCACTTCCACGCGCCGGTCGAGGTTGCGGTGCATCATGTCGGCCGAGCCGATCCAGTACTCGTTCTGCGCCTGGAAGTGCAGCACCCGCGAATGTTCCAGGTAGCGCCCGAGAATCGAGCGCACCTGGATGTTGTCGCTCATACCGGGCACGCCGGGGCGCAGGCCGCAGATGCCGCGCACCACGATCTCGACGGGCACCCCGGCCTGGGAGGCCCGGTACAGCGCGTCGATGACCTGTTCGTCGACGATGGCGTTGGCCTTCACCCGGATTCGCGCGTCGGCGCCCTCGCGCGCCAGTTCGATCTCGCGTTCGATCCGCTCGATGATCCCGGCGCGGACGCCGATCGGCGCCACCAGCAGGTTGCGGTAGTTGGCCTTTCGCGAATAGCCGGTCAGCGAGTTGAACAGGTCGGTGAGGTCGGCGCCGATCTCCGGTGCGGCGGTGAGCAATCCGACGTCCTCGTACAGGCGCGCGGTCTTGGGGTTGTAATTCCCGGTGCCGATGTGACAGTAGCGACGGATGGTGGCACCTTCGCGGCGGACCACCAGGCAGGTCTTGCAGTGGGTCTTGAGCCCGACCAGGCCGTAGACCACGTGCACGCCCGCCTGCTCCAGCGCCCGCGCCCATTTGATATTGGCCTGCTCGTCGAAGCGGGCCTTGATCTCGACCAGCGCCACCACCTGTTTGCCCGCCTCGGCGGCGTCGATCAGGGCGTTGACGATGGGGGAGTCACCGGAGGTGCGGTACAGGGTCTGCTTGATGGCCAGTACCTGCGGGTCGGCGGCGGCCTGTTCGATGAACCGCTGCACGCTGGTGGAGAAGGAGTCGTAGGGGTGGTGCACCAGCACGTCGCCCTCGCGCAGGGCGGCGAAAACGTTTCGGGGCGTTTCGCGTTCGCCGAAGGCGGGCGGGGTGGCCGGGACGTACGGGGCGTCCTTGAGGTTGGGCCGGTCCACGCCGTAGACCTGCCACAGGCAGGACAGGTCGAGCAGGCCGGGCACCTGGATGACGTCGGCGGGGTCGACGTCGAGTTCGCGCAGCAGCAGATCGAGCATGTGCTCGGTCATGTCGTCGGAGACTTCCAGCCGCACCGGGGAGCCGAAGCGGCGGCGGGCGAGCTCGCGTTCGAGGGCTTGGAGCAGGTCCTCGTCGCGGTCCTCCTCGACCTCCAGGTCGGCATTGCGGGTGATGCGGAACGAATGCTGTTCCACCACTTCCATTCCCGGGAACAGCTGATCCAGGTGGGCGGCGATCAGCTCCTCCATGGGGAGGAAGGCGGCCATGGACGGGCCCTGCGCACTGCCGGAGGGGCCCTGCGCATTACCGGACGGGCCTTGCGCCGCACCGGATTCACGGGCGCCGGAGCGGCGGACCCGCACGAAGCGGTCCACATTGTCGGGCACCTTGACGCGGGCGAAATGCTCGCCGCCGGTCACCGAATCCTTAACCGTCACGGCGAGATTCAGACTCAGGCCGCTGATGTAGGGGAACGGGTGGGCCGGGTCGACCGCCAGCGGGGTCAGCACCGGGAACACCTGGTCCTGGAAATATCCGGACAGACGCTGCTTTTCGCTGTCGTCCAGGTCGGCCCAGCGAATGATGTCGATGCCCTCGGCGGTGAGCGCGGGCAGCACCTGGTCCAGGAAGACGCGGGCGTGCCGCGCGGCGATCTCCTGGGTGCGCACGGCGATCATCTCGAGCTGCTCGGTGGGGGACAGGCCGTCGGCGGACCGCACCGACAGACCGGTCTCGGCGCGGCGCTTGAGCCCGGCGACGCGCACCATGTAGAACTCGTCCAGATTCGACGCGAAAATGGCGAGGAATTTGGCTCGTTCGAGCAGCGGCTGGGACCGGTCCTCGGCGAGCGCGAGCACGCGGGCGTTGAAATCGAGCCAGCTGAGTTCCCGGTTCACGTACCGGTCCGCCGGCAGCGGCGGTATCGCGGTGGGCGGTGGGGTTGCCGCGGGCGGCGCCGCCGGTAGTAGCGGCGATTGCTTGACGGTTTCCGTATCGCTCACTCTCACGATCATTCCTTATGTCGTGGGTGCCGTGTCGTTCTGACACTGTCCAGTGCAGTGCAGATCACGCTGCGTCAGGACAGTGACGATTCGGCCCGGCACCTGTTCCCGGTTTCGTGACACGCTTGCGACACGCCGATTTCTCGGAGTAGCGCGCCGGTGGCTGGCCCGACGCCGAGCGCGGTGGCGCGCTCGAGGTCCGCGGCGGTATCGACGTCCTGGCGTAATCCGGGCCAATCGCCTAGCAATTCCACCGCGCCCCCGGCGATATGACGGCGGGCGGAGTCCGGGCCGAAAAGCGGGTTCAGCGCGGCATGCGTCGGATCGTCGCCGTCGCCGCGCACCAGCAGGGCGACGGTGCCGCTGCCCTCGTGATCGGTGACCACCGACCGCCGATGCCCGGCGCTCGCGAGGAACTCGGCCAGTTCGGCGGGGCGCAGCGCGGGCAGATCCGCTTGCAGGGCAAGCAGATCGACCGGACCGTGCGCCCGCCGCACCGCGTCCGCGCCCGCGGCCAGCGCCGCGTTCAGCCCGGTGATGTGCGCCGGGACCACCTCGGGTTCGGGATGCACCGCCGCGCCGAGTTCACGAACCAGATCCGATACGGCCGGATCGGGCGTCACCACGGTCACCGACGCGATGCCACGCGTCGTCGCCGCGGCGGTCACGGTGTCGGCCAGCATGGCCAGCACCAGCCGCGGCCGGTACTCGGGCGCCAGCCCATCGGCCAGCCGACTCTTGGCGAGCCCCAGGCTCTTGACCGCGATGACCGCGTGCACGGACGGGTGCATGCCCGAATCCTCCCACTCCAAGATGACGGGCGCGTGAGCGGCGTCGAATTTCGGGGAGACGCGACAACGTCGTGGCTCCCGGGTGACAACGCCGTGGCTCCCGGGTGCGCGCGCATATATTTGTGGGATGGCTAGGGCAGCGGTGTTGGGAGCGGGGTCATGGGGGACCGCGTTCGCGAAGGTGTTGGCGGAGGCGGGAACCGAGACCACCATGTGGGCTCGGCGGCCGGAGGTGGCCAAGGCGGTGGCCACCGAGCATCGAAATCCCTGGTATCTGCCGGAGGTGGTGTTGCCGCCGCTGGCCGCGACCGATGACCCGGCCGTCGCGCTGGACGGGGCGGACATCGTGGTGCTGGCGGTGCCGTCGCAGTCGCTGCGCGCCAATCTCGCGGCCTGGAAGGATCTGATTCCGGCCGACGCCACCCTGCTGAGTCTGGCCAAGGGCATCGAGACCGGAACGCTGCTGCGGATGAGCCAGGTGATCGCGGAGGTCTCCGGCGCGGACCCGAGCCGGATCGCGGTGCTGTCGGGCCCGAACCTCTCGCACGAGATCGCGGCCGGGCAGCCCGCCGCGACCGTGATCGCCTGCCCGGACGTGGCGCGCGCGGAGGCGGTGCAGCACGCCTGTGCCACCGGCTATTTCCGGCCGTACACCAATTCCGACGTGATCGGCTGCGAGATCGGCGGGGCGTGCAAGAACGTCATCGCGCTCGCCTGCGGCATCGCCTCGGGCATGGGGTTGGGCGACAACTCGGTCGCCACGCTCATCACGCGCGGGCTGGCCGAGATCATCCGGCTCGGGGTGGCGGTCGGCGCGGAACCGGTGACCTTCGCCGGGCTGGCCGGTGTCGGTGACCTGGTGGCCACCTGCACCTCGCCGCTGTCGCGCAATCGGTCCTTCGGGCACGCGCTGGGCGCGGGCGGCACCATGGAGACCGCGCTGGAGGCGACTCATGGCCAGGTCGTGGAGGGTGTGAAGTCCTGCACATCGGTGCGGGCGCTGGCCGCCGCGCACGGGGTGGAGATGCCGCTGACCAACGCGGTGCATCAGGTGTGCCACGAGGGTCTCTCGGCCGCGGAGGCGGTCGGGCAATTGCAGGGCCGCCGCCTGAAGTCCGAGTGAGCCGCCCCCCGCTCGGGGAGACCGCGTAACACTGCCGCCACAATCGACCGGGTACGGTTCGGGGCATGACCAACAGGACCAGGGTGGCGGTGGTGTTCGGCGGCCGCAGCAACGAGCACGGGGTGTCGTGTGTGTCCGCGCGCACCGTGTTGGCGAGCCTCGATCCCGAACGCTACGAGGCGGTTCCGATCGGCATCACGCGGGACGGCACCTGGGTGCTCGGCGACGCGGATCCGCGGACGCTGTCCGCGCAGGATCGGGCGCTACCCATGGTCGACGACAAGGGCACCGCGCTGGCGCTGACCGCGGATCCCTCGCGCGCGGGCGCGCTGGTGCCGCTGGACGGCGCGCAGACCGTGCTCGGCGCCGTCGACATCGTGTTCCCGGTGCTGCACGGCGCGTTCGGTGAGGACGGCACCCTGCAGGGTCTGCTGGAACTGGCAGAACTGCCCTACGTGGGTCCGGGCGTGCTGGCCAGCGCGGCCGGCATGGACAAGGAATTCACCAAGAAACTGCTTGCGGCCGAGGGGCTTCCGATCGGCGTGCAGATCGTGCTGCGCCCCGGCGTCGCGACCGTCTCCGAGACCGACCGCGATCGCCTGGGCCTGCCGGTGTTCGTGAAGCCCGCCCGCGGCGGCTCCTCCATCGGCATCACCAAGGTGGACAGCTGGGATCGCCTCGACGAGGCCATCACCGAGGCGCGCCGCCACGACCCGAAGGTCATCGTGGAGGCCGGGATCGTCGGCCGTGAGGTCGAGTGCGGCGTGCTGGAATTCCCGGACGGCCGGGTGGAAGCCAGTGTGGTGGCCGAGATCCGGATGCCCGAGGACGACGCGCAGGCCCCCGACTTCTACGACTTCGACACCAAATACCTCGACGACGTCTGCGAGTTCGACGTCCCCGCCAAGCTGGACGACGCTGTGTCCCAGCAGATCCGGGAGCTCGCGGTGCGCGCCTTCCGCGCCCTGGACTGCCAGGGCCTGGCCCGCGTCGACTTCTTCGTGACCGCCGACGGGCCGGTCATCAACGAGATCAACACCATGCCCGGCTTCACCTCGATCTCCATGTACCCGCGCATGTGGGAGGCCGCGGGGATCGACAACCGGACCCTGGTGAGCACCCTCATCGAGACCGCCCGCGCCCGCGGCACCGGCCTGCGCTGACCCCTCACCGCCGACGGCCCGGTTCATCAATTCGGATGATGGACCGGGCCGTTCGCGTGCGACCGCGGGACGACGCCGGGAGCGCGGTGCGCGCGTAGCCTCGACGGTGTGCTCGTCGCCCTCACGATTCCCGGCCTGGCCCTGCTGATCATCGCGGTGGCCTGCGCCGACGTCGCCTATCGCAAGCTGACCGGGCGCACCGCGCTGCCGTGGATGCGCGGCGAGGACGGCCGCGGCGCGGCGGCCATCGGCCTGGAACAGTTCGACGCGGCCTTCAGCTCCGGCAAGCGGCTGGAGATGGAACAGCGGCAGTCGGTGCTCATGCACCGGGAGAATCCGGGCGACGGCGACAAGGGACCCGGGATCGACCTCACCGCCGGGAAGGCCACGCTCCGCAAGCTCTGAGCGACCGGCCTTCTCCCTATATATCTGTCAGTTGGGGATCGGGTTCGGGTCCATCGGCTTGTCCGGCATGGCCTTCTTGATGGCCTCCGAAACCTCCTGCAGCGGAGTCGCTCCGGCATTGTCGGGCATGGTCAGCGCGACATAGGTGCCGCGGTCCACGGCCCACCAGGTGCCGGAGGTGACGCCGCTGGTCTGGTCGCGCAGCTCGAACCAGTTGACCCCGTTCACCACCTGCAACGGCGAGGACTTGGTGAATTCCAGCGGCCGGTCCAGGCCGCAGCGCACCACGATGGCGTCGCCGCCGTCGGGCAGCTGCCAGGCGTGGGTGGCGGGCGGGGCGGGCTGCACCAGTTCGGCGGTGGTGTAGTCGCCGATCTTGTCGGGCAGGGCGGGGAGCAGCGCGGCGCATTCGGGTCCGGCGGCCGCGGGCGCGGGCACCGAACCGAGGGCCAGCGGGTCGCGGCTGTGGTGCCGGTTGGCCAGCACGCCCAGGACGAGCAGTCCGACGACCAGGGCGACGGGCAGCGCGACGGCGGTGGCGATGAGCGCGGGCGAGCGGCGCATCTCGTAGTCGGCGTCGGAGTCCCCGGCGGTCGCGGACTCCGGCGCCGGGTCGGCCTCGGTGGCGGGCGTCTCGGCCGCCGTGCCGTCGAGGGCGTCGGGCGCCGCCGCGTCGCTGTGGTCCGGTTCGGTGCCGCGGGTGTCGTTGCTCATCCGGTCGTCGATCCCCGATCGTGCCGTGCCGGGTGCGCGCGTCCTCGCGGTGTGCTGCCCGGCTGCTGGTCGTCGATTGCGGGTTCGAGGGTACCGTCGAGCGATCGGCCGCCCGCATCACACTCGCTCCGAAGGAGACCGCCATCACCACCGCCAGCGATCCGCAGTCCGTTCCGGCCGCCCGCACCGTGGGCGAGCTCGGCGAGTTCGGGCTCATCGCGCTGGTGAACGCGGGGCGCACCCACACCCCGGGCGTGCTGCTGGGACCCGGCGACGACGCCGCCGTGATCGCGGCGCCCGAGGGCCGCTTCGTGGTGACCACCGACATGCTGGTGCAGGACCGGCATTTCCGGACCGACTGGTCGAGCCCGCACGAGATCGGCCGCAAGGCCATCGCCCAGAACGCCGCGGACGTGGTGGCCATGGGCGCGGTGCCGAGCGCGTTCGTGGTGGGGCTGGGCTGTCCCGCCGAGACGCCGGTGGAATTCGTGCGCGCGCTCGCCGACGGGATGTGGGCCGAGGCCGGGCGCGCGGGGGCGTCCATCGCGGGCGGGGACATGGTGCGCAGCCCGCTGATCATCATCAGCGTCACGGCCTTCGGGGATCCGCGTCGCGCGCCGATCAAGCTGTCGGGTGCGCGGGCGGGCGATGTGGTGGCGGTGGCCGGGCCGCTGGGGCATTCGGGCGCGGGGTTCGCCGTGCTGTCCGCGGGCGCCACCGGGCAACCGGGGTTCGCGGACGCGGCGACGGAGTTCGCGGATGTGGTTGCCGCGCACCGGGTTCCGCGGCCCCCGTACGAGGCGGTGCTGGAGCTGCCCGATACCGCGGAGATCACCGCGCTCACCGACGTGTCGGACGGATTGCTGGCCGACCTCGGGCATATCGCCGAATCCTCGCGGGTGGCCATCGACCTGGATGCCGCCGCCCTGGCCGATCCGGAGCTGGAGGCGGTCGGCAAGGCGCTGGGCGTCAGCCCCCTGGACTGGATTCTGGCGGGTGGCGAGGACCACGCCTTCGCCGCGACTTTCGCCGATTCGGGTGATTTGCCGGAGGGCTGGCGGCGCGTCGGCCGGGTTGTCGCGGGGTCGGGCGTGACCGTCGACGGCTCCGCCCGATCCGGACCTGCCGGTTGGGATTCCTTCGCATAGCCGGGTCCGATACCGCGATGAAACTCGACACGATAAGTTTTCCCGACATGGGCGCGAAACCACTGTCGGAAGTCATCGATACGGGCTGGGCCGAGGCCCTCGAACCGGTGGCCGACCGTATCGCCGCGATGGGCGAATTCCTGCGAACCGAAAACGCCGAGGGGCGTGGCTATCTCCCGAAGGGGGAGAACGTGCTGCGGGCCTTCCAGCGGCCGTTCGACAAGGTGCGCGTCCTCATCGTCGGTCAGGATCCGTATCCGACTCCGGGGCATCCGGTGGGCCTGAGTTTCTCGGTGGCCCCGGATGTTTCGCCGATTCCGCGCAGTCTGACCAATATCTACTCCGAGCTGACCAAGGACCTCGGCCTGCCGATGCCGTCCAACGGCGACCTGTCCCCGTGGTGCGATCAGGGCGTGCTCATGCTCAACCGGGTGCTGACCGTGCAGCCGGGCCAGCCGGCCTCGCATCGCGGCAAGGGCTGGGAAGCGGTGACCGAGCAGGCAATTCGCGCGCTGGTCGCCCGCGATCAGCCGCTGGTGGCGATCCTGTGGGGCCGCGACGCGTCGACGCTGAAGCCGATGCTGGGCAACACTCCCTCCATCGAATCCGCCCATCCGTCACCGCTGTCGGCTTCGCGAGGATTCTTCGGATCCAGGCCTTTCTCCCGAACCAACGAATTGCTGGGTACCCTGGGGGCCGCGCCGGTGGACTGGCGTCTGCCGTAGCGCTGAGCCCGATTATCTGATTCAGGAGCATGTATATGCAGAAGAAGACTGCCCGTGGTGTTTTCGTCGCTTTGGCCGCGGGTGCCGCGTTGGCCTCGGCCCCGGCCATCGCCAATGCCGAGCCGTTGACCCTGGACCCCTACGTCCCCGAGTCCACCACCTCGGTCACACCCGTCGGCAGCCTGCTCGACACCAATAGCGTGAGTGGACTCTCGTCCAACGTCACCTCGCGGACGGCGTGCCTGCTGCAGTCGATCAGCCAGCAGGTGGATTGCCTCAACGGCGCGGCCTGAGCCGCGGCGCCGGGCTCAGTTCGGGGCGGCCCGGCGCACCATCCGCACTTGCATTGCGGGAGAGAAGGCTTCGACTCGGCGTTCGCCGTCGGGTTCGAAGCCGTATTTCGTATAGAAGGCTCGCGCGCGCGGGTTCTCCTCGAACACCCACAGCGCGATATCGCCGGTCTCCGGCAGCACTTCGCGCATGAGGTCGTGGGCCACGCCCGTGCCGTGGTAGGCGGCGCGCACGTACAGGGCACTGAGTTCGTACTCCGCCGTCGGTGCTTCCTCGCGGTTCGCGCCGCTGCCCGCGAAGCCGATCACGGTGCCGTCGTCGAGCACGGCCACCCGGATCCGGCCCGGGTACTCGAACAGGATCTTCCCCCACGCGGCCGCCCGCCGGTCCACATCGAAGGCGTCCAGCACATGCTGGGGCACCAGTCCCCGATACGCCTCCCGCCAGCACGCGATATGGCATTCGGACATGCTGTAGACGTACTTCGGTTCGAGGGGAAGGACCCGCCACTCACCCATGGTTCCCATCCTGTCGCGTCCCTGAAACGGCGAAAGCCCCGGTTCACCCATTCTGGGTGCCGGGGCTTCCGACGAAAAGCGCTTATCAGCCGCGAACGACCTTGCCCGCCTTCAGGCAGGAGGTGCAGACGTTCATGCGGCGGGTGTTGCCGGGGGCAACCTGGGCGCGCACGGTCTGGATGTTCGGGTTCCAGCGACGGTTGGTGCGCCGGTGCGAGTGCGAAACCGACTTACCGAAGCCGGGGCCCTTGGCGCAGACGTCACAGACGGCAGCCATAGTCGCGAGCTCCTTCATGTCATAGAGGGACCCGCTGCACGATGTACAGCGTGTCCGAAAGCCTAATGTCTTGGACCGTACCTACCGGCTGAGAGCCGGTGAACGCATGCCGATGCCTGAGCGAGCAGGACCGTGCCTGCGTGAGGCAACCGCCCAAGAGTAGCCAACCCGTCCCGGGCGTGTCCAATCAGCCCCCGCCGCCGGCCCCCTCCGGGGTGTACGAACGCCAGGTGGCGGCGCGGTGTCGGTTGCCCCGACTAGGCTGGCGACGGGATTTCACGACGTGAGCGGAAGGACGGTGACGGTGCCCGGGGTAGCGGACGCGCTCGACGGAACGGCCCTGTTGAACTGGGGTCGCCTCACCCTCACCGCCCTGGAACGCCACCGGGACGAGATCAACGCCCTCAATGTCTTCCCCGTCGCCGACTCCGACACCGGCACCAACCTGCTCGCCACCATGCGGGCCGCCGTACAGGGGGCGGAGGACGCCGGCCGGGTAGCGGCCACAGATCGGCCATCGGGTGATCGGGGGCTGTCGGCCCGGACGGTGGCGGCGGCCATGGCGCGCGCGGCGACCATCGGGGCGCGCGGGAATTCGGGGATCATCCTGTCGCAGGTTCTGCGGGGGATCGCGGACGCGGTGGCCGCGGGGCCGCTGACCGAGCGGGCGTTGCGGGTGGCGCTGCGGCAGGCGGCGCGGCTGGTGCGGGAGGCGCTGAGTTCGCCGGTCGAGGGGACCATGCTCACCGTCCTGGATCGGGCCGCCGAGCGTGCGGCCGACGCCTCGGAGCGGAATCTGCTGAGCGTGGCGCTGGCGGCGGCGGACGGCGCGGTCAAGGCGCTGGGGGAGACGCCGACCCAATTGGGTGTACTCGGCGAGGCCGGGGTGGTCGACGCGGGGGCGCGCGGACTGCTCGTGCTGCTGGACGAATTGGTGGTGGCGGCCGGCGGGAACGCACCCGCGCGGCCGGTCTATCGGAGGGGCGCGCCCGAAGGGATGCCGGACCGTGAGGCGCGGCGCCGGGAACCCGCGGCCTCGGTCCACGCGAACTGTTCGGCGCCCGCGGTGTCGAATTCGGGCACCCCCGCGCCGCGCTCCGCGGTCGGGGGTGGCGCTCCGCACTACGAGGTGATGTTCCTGGTGCGCGGGACCGAGGAAGCGCGGATCGGCGAGCTGCGGGATCGGCTCGGGGTGTTGGGGGATTCGGTCGTGGTCGTGGGCGATGGGGCCGAAACCTGGTCCGCGCATGTGCATTGCGGGGATGCGGGCGCTGCGGTCGAGGCCGGGCTGGTCGCGGGGGCGGTGAGTGGGATTCGGATCGAGATCCTCGACGATTCCGGGCATGCGCCGGCGGGGAAGGCCGATCGCGCGATTCTCGCGGTGGCGTCCGGGGCCGGGGCGGTGCGCTTGTTCGAGGATGCCGGGGCTGTCGTCTTGGACGGCGCGGTGACGTCGGAGGTACTGCTCGACGCCATCCGGGCGGTGCCGCAGCGGCAGGTGCTGGTGTTGCCGAACGGGGCGTTGCCCGCGCATGAGCTGGTGGCGGTGAGTGTGGCGGCGCGTGATGGGCAGCGGGAGGTGTTGATGTTGCCGTGCGGGTCGATGGTGCAGGGGCTGGCGGCGCTGTCGATGCATGATGTGGGGCGGGTCGCGGCGGATGACGCGTTCGCCATGTCGGAGGCGGCGGCCGGGACCCGGTGGGGGGCGTTGCGGGTGGCGCCGGAGCGGGCGCTGACCATGGTGGGGATGTGCGAGGCGGGGGACGGGCTCGGGTTGGCCGGCCACGATGTGGTGGTCATCGATTCCGATGTGCGGGCGGCGGGTCGTACGCTGCTGGACCGGATGCTGGGCCTGGGTGGGGAATTGGTGACCATGCTCCTGGGCGGCGATGCGCCCGAAGGGCTTTCCGACGACTTGACCGCGCATGTGGCGGCCGGCTTCCCGGGCGTGGAAGTGGTGGTGTACCCGGGCGGTCAGGCCGGTGACCTGGTGCAGATCGGGGTGGAATAGATGGCGACGCTGGCTGATCGGCTCGATCACGTGCTCGGGGTGAAGGCGGCGGAATCGCTGCAGGAGCATTTCGACATGCAGACCGTCGAGGATCTGCTGCGGCACTATCCGCTGCGTTACGCCACCCAGGGGCAGCCGCTCACCGAGGAGCAGCCGGAGGAGGGTCAGCACATCACGGTGATGGGCCGGGTCACCAAAACCGATCTGCGCCCGATGAAGAACCGTCGCGGCAGCCTGCTCAAGGTGAACCTGGACACCGGCGGCCCGCGCCCGGTGGAGATCACCTTCTTCAATGGCGACAAGGTCCGCTATCTGGTGAAAGACGGTGTGCGGGCGATGATGTCGGGCACCGTGCACTGGTGGCGGCCGGACCGCTGGAACCTCTCGCACCCCGACTATCTGATCCTGCCCGAACAGGGCGAGTCGATCGAGAACCTCACCTCGGTGCGCGGCGGCGGCGCGCTGCGCGGCTTGGCGCAGACCGCGAAAGGCGCCGGGGGAGTGGATGTCTCGTTCTTCGAGCGCGAGTTCATCCCGGTCTACCCGTCGACGGCGAAGGTGCAGAGCTGGGATCTGCTGCGCTGCATCCGGCAGGTGCTCGACCAGCTGGACCCGATCGACGACCCGCTCCCGGAATCGCTGCGCACCGAGCACTCCCTGCTGCCGGTGTCGGACGCGCTGCGCCTGATCCACCTACCCGAGCACAAGGCCGATATCGAGGCCGCCCGCGGCCGGCTGCGTTTCGACGAGGCGATGGCATTGCAGCTGGTGCTGGCCGAGCGCCGTCACCAGACCGAGGGCCGCACCGCCAAGCCGTGCCCGCCGCGCACCGACGGCATCGCCGCCGCCTTCGACAAGCGGCTGCCGTTCGAACTGACCGAGGGCCAGCGCGCGGTCATCGACGAGATCTCCGCGGACCTGTCGCGTCCGCATCCCATGCACCGGCTGCTGCAGGGCGAGGTGGGTTCGGGCAAGACCATCGTGGCCCTGCACGCCATGCTGCAGGTGGTGGACAACGGTCAGCAGTGCGCGCTGCTCGCGCCCACGGAAGTCCTTGCCGCCCAGCACTATCGGTCGCTGTCGAAGATGCTCGGCGATCTGGGCACGGCGGGCGAGCTGGGCGCGGACGAGAACGCCACCAAGATCGTGCTGGTGACCGGTTCCATGTCGGCGGGCCAGAAGAAGGCCGCCCTGCTGGACGCGGTCACCGGTGACGCCGGTCTGGTGATCGGCACCCACGCCCTGATCCAGGACAATGTGGAGTTCTTCGACCTGGGCATGGTGGTGGTCGACGAACAGCACCGCTTCGGCGTGGAGCAGCGGGATGCCCTGCGCGCCAAGGCGAAAGGCGCGGCCAGCCCGCATCTGCTGGTCATGACCGCGACCCCGATTCCGCGCACCATCGCCATGACCACCCTGGGTGATCTGGAGACCTCGGTGCTGACCCAGCTGCCGCGGGGCCGGTCCCCGATCACCTCGAAAGTCGTTCCGGCCAAGGTGAAACCGGCGTGGGTGGATCGCGCGTGGGAGCGCATCCACGAGGAGGTGTCGCAGGGGCGGCAGGCGTACGTGGTGTGCTCGCGCATCGGCGATGAGGAGGAGAACGGGAAGGGCAAGGGCCGCAAGGCGAAAGCCGAGGAGGAGAAGGAAGGCCCCACCACCCATTCCGCCGTCGACATGTACGAGATGCTCGCGGCGGGACCGTTCAAGGATCTGCGCGTGGGCCTGCTGCACGGCCGGTTGCCCGCGGACGAGAAGGACCGCGTCATGCGGGATTTCAACGACGCCGAGATCGATGTGCTGGTCTGCACCACGGTGGTCGAGGTCGGTGTCGACGTCCCGAACGCCACCGTCATGGTGATCGTGGACGCGGATCGCTTCGGTGTCAGCCAGCTGCATCAGCTGCGCGGCCGGGTCGGGCGCGGCAAGCACGCGGGCCTGTGCCTGTTGATCACCGAGACCAATCCGATGGGGACGGCCATGGCCCGTCTGGAGGCGGTCGCGGGCACCACCGATGGTTTCGAACTCGCGGTCCTGGATCTGAAGCAGCGCCGCGAGGGCGATGTGCTGGGTTCGGCCCAGTCCGGAACCGCCCGCAGCCTGCGCCTGCTGTCGTTGCTGGACGACCTCGAAGTCATCACCGCCGCACAGGAAGTGGCGCGCGAGATCGTGTCCTCGGATCCGGGCTTGAAGCGCCATCCCGGCCTGGCGAGCATGATGCGCGCGGCCGTGGACGGCGAACGCCTGGAGTATCTGGCGAAGTCCTGACGCGCTGCCCGGCGGTGGCGTCGCTCTACTCGGCGGGGGCGTCGGTCGGGGCCAGCCCGGCGAGTTCGCGCCACCGCGCCATCTCCTCCTCGTGCGAACCGGACAGCGTGGCCTCGGTGACGTCCACCGCGGCGGCGTCGTCACTGTCGCCGTCGCGGGTGAGCAGCATCAGCGGCCAGCTGGGCGCACCGCCGTCGGCCGGGCCGAACGGCTGCCAGTCCCAGGGCCCGCCGAAGCGCCACGCGCGGCCGGAGGAGTCGGCGACCTCGTCGCCGGGCTCGAGGAAAGCGTAGGGGCGGAAACGCAATTCGACGGTCCGGGGGATGCCGTCGTCGGGGTCGAACACCGGTTCCTGATCGGTCGCTCCCGGCTCGCCGGTGAGACCGGCAGGCAGGTAGGCGATCTCGCGGCGCGGCCGGGGCAGCCGGCCGGTCGCCCGCGGCGGTTCGTGCTCGCGCAGACCGGTCACCCGGATCAGGGTCGGTGGAATCCCCACCCGGCAGGGCGCGTCGGCCGCGAGTTCGCCGTCGGCGGGCCGGATTCGGAACAGTTCGTATGCCCATCCGGCGGCGCCGGGTCCGGTCGGCAGCGTGACCACGCCGTTCCAGCCGTCGCCATCGGGATCGTCGGCCCACCAGGGCCATTCGACACGGACCTGGTCCGCCGTCAGCTCGGTGACCCGTGCCGCGGTGAACGGACAGGACAGCTCGAGGATGTCACCGACCCGGTATTCGAACGCCACAGCCACCGAACCTAGCCCGTCCGCGGCGTGGACGTCCCATTCGCCGGGCTAAACGGCGGCGGGGAATTCGTCGGCCTTGACGCCTTCGATGAAGGATTCCCACTCGCGGACGGTGAAGAGCAGTACCGCGCCGTTGCGCCCCTCCTTGCTGTGGGCGACCACGATGCCGCGGCCGGGCCAGTAGCCGACCTGCACGCAGCTGCCGTTGGGGCCGGCGGCGGTGCTGGTCCGCATCAACAGTCCGTCCGGCAGATCTGCCTTGGTAGTCATGGGCGGGTTCCCTTCGTCCTTTCACAGTCGGGTTCGGACGCGAGGCGAAGAAGAGCAGCCGGGGTCCTCGATGCGGGACAACGCCGTCTGGCATCGGCTGACGCCGTTCACCCTACCGGCTCGGTGCTGGAAGTGTGCCCGATATCGGCTGTCAGAACGGTGACCCGTCCTGGGGATTCAGAATGGTGTTCGCCCGTACGGGATTCGGTGCATCCGCCCGTACGGGCGCCCGGGTTCGGCGCGGAACCGATCACACCTCGAGGTCTTCCTCGATGCCCTTGAGCCGGTGGCGGGCCATGGCCAGGTTGGCGCGGCCGCGGTCGAGGGCCAGATACAGGAACAGGCCCTTGGATTTCCGTCCGGTCATCGGCCTGATGATGTGGTACTGGTTGCTCAGGGTGATGAGGACGTCCTCGATCTCCTCCTTGATGCCGAGCTGGTCGATGGTGCGCATCTTGGCCCGCACCACCTCGGTGTTGCCGGCGGCGGCGATCTGCAGGTCCAGCGACTTGGAGCTGCCGAGCATGCCGAGCGCCATGCCGCTGTTGTAGTCGACCACGGCCGCGCCGATCGCGCCGTCGATCACCATCATGTCCTTCAGTGCGATATCCATGTTGGACATGGGGTTTCCTTTCAATCGGTGTTTCACTGGGGGTTCGAAGTCTGTGTTCCGGGCGGCGCCGCGGGGGCGGGATCGGTCTCCCCGGTGACCGCCGCGAGATGGTCGGCGATGGCGCGGGCGGTGGGCCGCGATTCCAGGTGCACGCGGCCGATATTCGCGCCGGGCCCGGCGAGCACGGTGAGCGAGGCGGTCCAGCCGACGGCGTAGATGACGACGTCGCCGCTCTCGCCGTGCACCACCACCTCGTGGAAGCCGCCGCCGTGCGCGGTCGCGGCGAGCCGATGCGAGAGCGACAGCTGTGCGGCGGTGAGCGCCGCCATGCCCGCCGGCTCGATGTGCGCGGGCAGATCGTGTGCGATGAGCAGCCCGTCGGTGGACGCCACCAGCGTGCCGGTCAACTGCGGCACCCGGTCCCGCAGCGCCTTCAACTCCGTGTGTACCTGCGTGTTCGGTTCTGGGCCGGACATCGCCACTTTGGTCAACCTTCCTATCAATTCGCCGAGCCGCCTTCGCCGCGCGGTCACGCGAGCTCCTCCAAGGCCGCCTCCCTATCCGTTCGCGGTCATGCCAGTTCCTCCAGTGCCGCCCGTAGCCGGATGAGCACGTCCCGGTCGGGCGGTTCCCAGCGGTCGGGGACGGCGACCGCCGCGGCCTGCCGCACCCGGCGGCGCAGCGGCGGGGCGGAATTCGTTGCCGCGGCCGGGTTCTCGTCCGGGGCGGCGGATGGTTCGCCCGGTGGCCGGTCCGGTTCGGTGACGGCGCCGATGTGGTCGGCGAGGGCCACCATGACCGGCGCCTCGATCAGCCCCGCCGTGGTGAGTTCGCGCACCGCGAGCAGGCAGCCGTAGGTGGTGCGGCCCAGCTCCTCGGCGAGTCCGGTGATGCTGCGTCGGGCGTCGACCGCGGCGAGCACCTCGGCTTGGCCGCCGGTGAGGACGACTCGCCGCCGCCGTACCCGTTGCACCGGGACCACGGCGACGCGATCCACCAGGTCCGCCGGCCATACGCCCGCGGCCGGGTCGCCGCGGCGCGCGCACTCGTGGATCAGTGCGCCGGGGGTGATCCGGCAGGCGTGCGCCAGCCAGTGCGGCGGCCCCGCGCGGAATTCCACCCGGGCGGGCGCGGCCAGCAGCAGGTACGCGGCGTCGAAGACGGACAGCAGCGCAAGGGTTTCCAGCCGGGGGCCGGCCGGTAACTGGTCGGGGGTTCCGGACCGGGCGCGGCGCCAGCCCTCGGCGTCGGTGAGCCCGGCGGTTATCGCCAGGCGATCGAGTCCGGTGGTGCGGCCACAGTCGGCGGCCACGATCGCGCCCTCGACGAGATGAAATGCGCCATCGCCCACGGTGAGTACGCCGGTGCCGCGTTGCTGTTCCAGCCGCCGCAGTTCGATGACGAGTTCACTGTCCATGATCATCCTCGGCGAATTCGGCGAGAATTATCCGCAGCTGGTATCGGGCCATGGCGAGATTGCCGGTGTCGCCGTCGAAGAGAACGTGCACGAAAAGCCGTCCGTCGAAATCGCCGTCGATCAAATTCAGCAGGTGATATCCGCCGGTTCCGCACACGATGATCTCGGTGATGTCGTCGCCGGGACGACCGGTGGCCAGGGCTGGTGAAGTGAGCACCGAGCGCACGACATCTGTTGCGGCAGCGGCATCTTCGTGTTGATCGACCACGTCGTGGCGACCGGCGGCGGCGATGGCCAGCCCGCTCGCGCCGTCCACGAGGGTGACGCTGCACGCACCGGGAATGTCCATGATGCGTTTGAGGCATCCGTCGATACCGATCACTGCCGCCCACCGCTTGTTCCGAGAATCTTCGAGCGAATCCAGACGCTACACAGGATGTGCGATGGATGGGGAGCAAACGCCGGATTAATCCGGGTAACTCATGATTTTCCAGATGCGCGATCAAGAATACTAGACAGTATTAATACCTTTCGGTATTTGATGCAATCGGGCGAAATGGATATCCAAAATGGATGAGGGCAAGCACGATGCAAGCCTCGCCGCCGGCGCTGCGGCCTCAGCGGGGCATACGGGGATACGGCAGATCCGAACTGGTGTGCTCGTCGATCGCCAGCGGCCGTCCGATCTGCGGGAAGGCGCGCTGGGCGCAGGACGGACGCTCGCACACCTTGCAGCCCGCTCCGATGGGGACGGCCGCGGCGGGATCCTCGAGCTCCAGGCCGCGCGAATAGACCAAGCGGTCCGCGTATTCGATATCGCAGCCCAGTCCGATGGCGAATTCGCCTCCGGCGCCGCCGAATCCGCTCGGCGTGGGCGCGGTGGTGCGGGCCACCCACAGGTAGCGCCGCCCGTCGGGCATGGAGGCGACCTGCGACAGCATCCGGCCGGGCTGGTCGAACGCCTCGTGCACCACCCACAGCGGGCAGCTGCCGCCCACCCGGGAGAAGTGGAAGGCGGTGGCGGACTGGCGTTTCGAGATATTGCCGGCCCGGTCGCTGCGGATCAGGAAGAACGGCACCCCGCGCTGCCCCTGGCGTTGCAGGGTGGCCAGGCGGTGGCAGACGGTCTCGAAGCCGACCTCGAAGCGCAGGCCCAGCAGGTCGATGTCGTAGTGCAGTTCCTCGGCCGAGCGCAGGAACTTGCCGTAGGGCAGGATCAGCGCGCCCGCGAAGTAGTTGGCCAGCCCGATCCGGGCCAGCGTGCGGGATTCGCCGGTGAGGGCGGGGTTCTCGTCGAGCACCTCGTCGAGCAGGGCGCCGTGCAGCAGGAAGGCCAGGGTGGTGGCGATCTGGAAGGCGCGCTGGCCCGGCCGCAGGCGCCGCGCCAGGGTGAGGGTGCGGGTCTCGGGTTCGTAGTGGCGCTTGGGGATGTTCGGGTCGGCCCCGTCGCCGCGGACCAGGACGGTGACGCCCGCGCGCTCCTCGGCCACCCGCGCCAGCTGGCGGTCCAGGGAGCCGATGGTCAGCCCGCTCTCCTCGAACAGCCGCTCGGCGGCCAGGTCCAGCTGGGCGATGTGATTGTGGTGATCGTAGAAGAAGTCGCGCACGTCCTCGTAGGGCATCGCGACGCCGGGCGCGCCGGTGGGGGTGGCTACCTTGGCGGACAACAGATCCAACTGGTCGGTCGCGGCCCGTAGTCGGCGATGCATGGCCACAACGATTTTCGCTACTTCGGGCATGCGGGTGGCCAGATCCTCGACCTCGGCCACCGGCGCGGCATTGCCGCCGGCGGCCTCCACCAGGATCTCGTGCAGGTCCGAGACCAGCCGCGCGTCGGAGTCGGCGGCGAAGAACTGCACGTCCAGGTCGAAGGTGGAATTCAGTTTGAGCAGCACGGGAATCGTGAGCGGTCGCTGATCACGCTCGAGCTGGTTGAGGTAGCTGGGCGACAGATCCAGAGACTTGGCCAAGGCCGCCTGGGTCATCCGCCGTTCCTCGCGCAACCGCCGTAGTCGGGCCCCCGCATACATCTTGCGCACGTGGGGGATGGTACCGATTCGGCTTCGCAAACATCGCAATTTGAGGAGACTCGCGGTGATTTCGCGGATGCTGCGTGGTAGTTCACCATGTCGACCAGCATGCGTAGCATGCGAATTCGAGACTACCGGCGGTTTTACGCGCGAGTGCCCATCGTACGACCAACGCCACGCCGACGGGGTGGAACGGCGGTCGGAATATGCCCCGAAATCGGCGGGCTCACCCCAGAATCAGGTGAACCTGGAGTTCGCCGACCAGGAACCCGAGCACCGCGCCGATCGCGACCAGCTTCCATTCGTCCTGTTTGAAGGCGGGGCGCAGCAGGCCTTCGTACTCGTCGTCGGACAACTGCTTGGTCTTCTCGATGACCAGACTGCGGACATCGAGGGCCTCGATGGCGTGCTGGTCGAAGCCGGAGTGGGCGGCGGCCTTGATGTGGTCGAGGACGAAGGTGACCGCGTCGCGTTCGATGGCGGTGTAGCTGTCGCCCGCGACCATCATCACCAGCGGGCGGGCCGGTCCGGTCTGCAGTTCCAGGAACTCGCTGACGTGGCGGCTCAGCAGGGAGGTCAGCCGGTCGGCGCGTTCGCCGTGCAGGACGGCCTCGAGAATGCGTGCGGGGGTGAGGATCTCGGTGGCGATCAGGTCGCCGTAGTCGGTGCAGACCTGCTCGCGGCGCTTGTGGAACAGGCCCTGCCACTTGAATGGGCCAATACCGACCGGACGGATCGGGCGGAAGATCATCTGCAGCGCCAGCCAGTCGGTGAGCAGACCGGTGAAACCGCCGAACGCGGGCATGAGCAGCGGGTTGTGGGTCAGCGACCAGGTGAACATCTGCACGAAGCCCAGCACGGTGCCGAAGATCAACCCCGAGCGCACGATGAAGCGCAGCTCGTTGTTGCCGACCCGGCGCACCATCTCCACCAGCAGCGCCTTGTCCTCGACCAGGGCGCTGATGGCCATGCCGCGCAGGTCCATCACCTGGTCGAGATTGGTGCGCAGGTCGACGACGATGTCCTCGATCAGTTGCGGCAGATCCCGTTGCGCGCGTTCGATGATGGCGCGCTGTGCGGCCTCGGGCATGTTCACCCACAGCCGCGGCTCGTGCTTCATCATCATGGCGCGCACCATGTGGTCGACGCCCGCGTCGAGGGGTTCGCGCAGGCGCGTGGTGAGTTCGCCGACGTCGATGCGGGCGATGATGTCCTGCGGGTCGATCAGCTTGCCGAACATCAGATCCACCGCGACGGTGGCCATGCGCGGCGCGGAGCGGGGGATCACGCCCTGCCAGCCCAGCCAGGGCGGGATGCCCTTGAACTCGAGCGGCTTCATGAGCATCTGCACGGCGACGATCTTGGTCGCCCAGCCGATGAGCGCCGCGACGAGCGGGATGGAGCAGTACAGCAGCCAGTGGTCGGCGAAATCCGCGATCACGACCCGCTCGGCCCCTGTGCCCTGGTTGCCATGTCCCGCTCCTCGATGCGACTATTCGTACCCAGCCGTACGGCTATTTGTCGCGGCTCAGGCTAGGAGACCGTGGTGCCCACAGGCAAGACCGAGAGTTCGCCCCCCACTCAGCGCGTGGTGGCCATCGTGGAACTGCTCGCCGCCCAACGCGACTCGCTCACCGCCGCCGAGATCGCCGACTCCCTCGGCCTGAACCGCTCCACCGCGGGCTCCATCCTCGCCGCCCTGGCCGAACGGGGCTGGGTCCGCCGGCTCCCGAACCTGAGCTACGAACTGGGCGGACGCCTCGCCGCCATCGGCGCCCGCGCCGCCGCGGGCCGCCACGATCGTGCCTGGTTGGAGCGCGAATTGGAGGAACTGGCGGATCGCGTCAACTGCGGCGCCGCCCTCACCGCCCTGTCCGGCGGCCACCTCAAATTCGTCGCCGTCACCCGCGACCGCCTCACCATCGGCATGGAATCCGGCGTCCGCATCCCGCTGCTGGCCCCCGCCGGCGCGGCGATCATCGCCTACACCGGCAAGGCCCGCCAACGCGATTGGCTCGACACCCGCGGCACCGAACGACGTGACGAATATCGCGCCGTCCTCGACACCCTCCGCACCGCCGGCTACTGCGCCTGGCGCCTGGAACCCGACAGCCTGCCCGGCCTCCGAGTCCTCTCCGACGTAGCCACCCACCTGGCCGAACACCCCGGTGACAAAGACCTCCGCGGCCGAGTCCTGGCCCAGCTGGCCACCTTCGGCGGCAGCGCCTACGACCAGCCCACCTTCGACTCCGAGGCCACCCTCCCGCTCAGCTACATGAGCGCCCCGGTTTTCGACGACAGCGGCCACGCCGTCATGGAACTCCAGATCGGCCCCCTCCGCCCCGACGTCACCCGCTCCGAACGCCGCCACTACCTGGCCGAACTCTCCGCTGCCGCCCGCCGCATCGGCGACGGCCTGGAATCCATCCCCTCCCGAACCCACCGCTTCCCGAACTGACTCCCGCCGCTATTGGAGTTCGCGGGTGGTGGCGATGAGGAAGGTGATGGTGTCGCGGACCTTGGCGTCGGTCATCTTCAGGGGGACCGAGCTGGTGGACGCGACCTTGTCGTCGATCGCGATCATGCCTTCCCAGGTGCCGATTCGGGTGAGGAAGGAGTCGTCGGCGGAGCGCCAGACCTCTTCGTCGAAGCCGTCGAGGCGGTGATAGCGGCCGCCTTCGGGGTCGGTGTGGTCTGGTTTGCGCATATTGCGGAGGGTCAGCCAGGCGACGTAGGGGGCCCGGGGCTTGAGATTGAGGTAGCAGGAGCCGGTCATGCCGATGGTGGCGTTGATGGTGCCCTGGCTGAGTTCGGCGACCTGGGCCTCGGGGACGCCGAGGGTGGTGTGGAAGAAGTCCAGCATGCGGGTGCACACGTCTTTGTTGGTGTGCGCGGAAGGGGTTGAGCCGGGGTCGGATTGGGAGGCGGCGGGCGAACCGCAGGCGGTGAGGAGGAACGCGGCCGCGAGCAGGAGGCATCGGAGGATCCCCCACCGTCTTCCGAACACCACGACCTCCTTTTCGGGCGGAGCGTAACAAGACCGCGGTGGCGCGCCAACCGGAGTGGCACACTTGCGCCACCCCGCCCATGATCACCCGAGACGTGGATCACGCTGGCGCGCAGTAAGTTCCGGAGGCTATATCGGAGGGGCCGCTCACAGCACCTTCGCGATCGCGGGGACGATCTTCTGGATCGCGACCTCCGCGGAGGTCGGGGTCCAGGTCTGGAAGGCCTGTGCGGTGGCCGGGTCGTCGACGATGACCAGGCGGGCATGGGTGAGGTTGGACGACAGGAACGAGCTCGGCAGGCCGCGCAGACCGCCATTGCCCGCCTGCTTGTCGGTGCGCACCACGATGACCAGGTCGACGTCGGGGACCGTCTCACCGGACGCGGACAACGGGCGCGGGGAGGTCTCCTCGGGTTTGGCGCGGAAGTCGGTGGCGTAGCGGAAGCCGATGTCCTGCAGGAACTTCGCCTGCTCGCTGGAGTCCAGGTCGACCGACAGGGAGCTGTCGCCGAGGTTGTAGGCGGCCACCGTCTTGTTGAGGAACGACGGGTGCGCGGCGCGGACCTGGGCCGGGGAATCGGAGGGCGTGGAGGTGGTCTGGGCGACGGTGTCGCCACCGGAATCCCGATGGGCGGCCAGGTAGACCGCGGTGCCGGAAACACCCAGCAGCGCGACGGCCGCCGCCACCGCGAGGGCGCGCCACCGGGCGGTACGGGATCCACGGGCGGACCGACTCGGCGGGTTACCGGAATGGATCGGCTGCGGCCGGGTGATCCGCTCGGTCGGCCGCTCGGCCTCGACGATCGGCGGCGCGGAGGGCATCCGGCCCTGCAGGGCGAGGGCGGCGTCATCGGTGAAGTCGCGGCAGGTGGCGTAGCGGTGGTCGGGATCCTTGGCCAGCACCTTCGCGATCACCGCGTCCAGCGTCGGCGGCAGATCGGCGCGCAGCGTGGCCAGCGCGGGCGGCGGATCCTGGAGATGCCCGAGTGTGGCCTGGGCGATGGAGTTCCCCGGGAACGGCGTGCGCCCGGTGAGCAGTTTCACGAAAGCGCAGCCGAGACTGTAGATATCGCCCCGATGATCCAGCGGCCCGGCGACCAGCCGTTCGGGGGCGGCGTAGGCGAGGGTGGCCATCATGGCGTCGGTGGCGGTGAGTTCCCGGCCGTCGGTCACCGACTTGGCGACACCGAAATCGGTGAGCAGCACCCGTTCCTCACCCGGATGCGCGTCCTCGTCGCGCGAGAGCAGGAAGTTGGCGGGCTTCACATCCCGGTGCAGCAGCCCGCGCCGGTGCGCGTAGTCGAGGGCCTTGCCCACCTCGGTGACGATGCGCAGCGCCCGCAGCGGCGTCATCCCCTCGGGGTGCTGCTTCAACTCCACGGACGCGTCGGTCCCGGGGATGTACTGCATGGCGATCCACAGCCGCCCGTCCTCCTCCCCGCGCGCGTACACCGTGACGATGTTCGGATGATCCAGCTCCGCCGCGAGATTCGCCTCGCGCGCGAATCGCGCCCGGTACACCTCGTCGTGCGACAGATCGTTGCTGAGCACCTTCAGCGCGTCCAGCCGCCCCGGGAACATGGGATCCTGCACCAGATAGACGGTCCCCATCCCGCCACTGCCCAGCACCCGGATGATCCGGTGGCCGCCCACCACGGTGCCGGGCCGCAACGGCATGCTTCTCCGCCTCTCCGAGCCTGCAGCGGCCCGCTGATAGCTCGCTGCCGGTGTCGTATCCGTGCCGGCGGCCGGGTGCCGAACCTCGCGAGATCGGTTGTCGCCCTTGTTCAGGCCCTTGGAATGTAGCAACGATCGCCGGACCCGGCCGAGTATCAGATATGGCCATAGGCGAGCAGCTGATACTGCGCCGAAAGCCGCTGACGCAGATCCTGGGACTGGTCGGCGTACACCTCGGCCACGTAGCGCCGGAAGGGCAGGTAGCACATGAACTTCGCGCCGATGGCGTTCTTCACGTCCTTCAACTGCAGGCAGCGGGCCGTCGCCAGGCCGGGCGGCGGGTCGACGGGCTTGTACCGGTCGAGCAGTTCGTCGGCGAAGGTGGCGATGAAGCGCTGGGCGGCCGCGTCGTCCTTCGTCCGGTAGATATTGCTGAGCGAACTGGCCATCAGATCGATTCCGGCGTCGGCGTAGGCCTTGCGGGAGGCGGCGGGCCGATCGTCGAGGGTGAGGGCGGCGTGCGGGCCGTACAGTCCCTCGGTCGACCGGACCTGGCCCTTGCCCGCGGGCAGTACGCGGCTGAGCAGATCGTCGGGATCGCCGAGCAGGCCCGCCAGCTGGTCGGGCGGGGTGGGGCGATAGTCCCGCACCGACTCGATCGCCTTGTCCAGCATGCGTTTCGCCACGTCGATCAGGAAAGCGGGACCGTCGGGAACGGTCAGGTCGTCCTCGATGTGCAGCCAGTAGAGGAACTCGTCCTTGGGGTAGAGGGCCCGCACTGTTTCGAGGGAGGTGAGCACGGCCCGGGCGGTGGGATAGCCGGGGATCTGCACCGGTCCCTTGTCCGGGTACTCCGGATTCGTCTGCGCCGCCAGGAAATCCGCGGCCGTCGCGGCCTGCGCGGGCTTGCCGAACCGCAGCACGGTGAGATGCACGCTCAGTCCGAGCGAGACGTCGGACCGATGCCGCCCGCCGGTCTGCCAGCCCGCGACCAGTCCCGGCGCGCGATCGTTGAACCCGTCGACCCCCATCGGCGGGTAGTCCGCGGTGATCGCCCGTCCGGCGGACCCGTATCCCAGCCGGTCGTCGATCTCCAGGGGCAGCGGGACATGCTCGGCCAGCCGAATCGCCTCCTGCACCACGTCCCCGACCGAGATATCGGGCTTCATGCTGGTGATCTGCCGCGGCACCACCGGATAGTTCCCCGGATCCAATTGCGACACATCGACGGTCGCGGCGGGGGAGGCGGGCGCGGCCGGGTCGGACGGGCCGGACCCGCAGCCACCGGCCAGCACGGCCGCCGCCGTGAGCGCCAGCAACCGGGTCCTCGATCGTGCGATCCTCATCTCGCTATCCGCTCCTGGCCAGCATCGAATACTGCGCCGACACCCGCTGCTCGAACGAGGCGGGCGCACCGCCGCTGAACCGGGCCTGCGCCCCGATCACCGCCACATACCGGCCGTAGACCACCGCGCACAGATAGGTGGCGTCGCGGATCGGCTCGGGTTCGTCGAGCCGCACGCAGTGCGCGTCGGTGATGCCCGCCGGGTTCGGGACCTCGTCGTCGTCGCGGCCCAGCCGGGTCAGCGCGGCCTGTAGACCGAAGGCCGCTCGCAGATCCCGGGTGCGGTACACGGTGGCCCCGTTGCGCGCGACCAGATCCACCCCGGCCGCCTCGAACGCGGGCCGCGCCACCGCGGTGTCGCGCTCGAAATGCAGTGCGCCCGCGGGCGTGTAGATCCCGCCCTGCCCGCGGCCCCCCGACTGGTCGGCGTCGGAGATGTCGTATTGATTCGGCAGGGTGAGATCCAAGATCTTGTCCGGATTGGTGGGGAGGTCCGGAAGATCCTCGAGCGGGGTGGGTTTCAGCTCGGCCATCGCGGTGAGCTGGGCGCGCAACATCTCCCGCAGGCGGGTGCCGAGCGCCGCCGGATCGTTCTGCGGGATCACGGCGTGGCCGATGATCACGTACACGCCGCGCGCCGCGACCAGCTCGCCCTTCTCGTCGGTGCGGGAGGAAGCGCGCACGCTGTCGTGGGTGTCGGCCGGCAGATCGGCGGTGTCGATCGGAATCTGATGCCGCCCGGGGGCGTTCAAGGCCTCCCAGTACCCGTCGACGGCCGCGCGGGCGGCCTGTTCGGTCGGGAAGCGCTGGATCGCCAGGATGATGTGCTTGCGCGCCCGCACACTGTCGTTGTTGCGGGAGACGTAGGCCCCCGCGATGAGCCGGTGACGTTCCGCGACCGGCTGCCAGTTCTTCGGGAACGGCCCGTTGTCGTCGTCGAAGTCGCCGCCGGAGCTGCTCAGCAGCCGGGCCCCGCCCAGATAGCGGACGTCGGGATCGATGCGGTCGGGCCCGGCCAGATACGTCATCATGCGCCGCGATTCGATCGCGTAGGCGTCGGCGGCGGTGCCGTAGAACGGCGTGAACTCCGCCGGGGCGGACGGGTAGGGCCCGACCTTCAGTGTCGGCAGATCGGCCGCGGTCATACCGGGCACCGCGTGCCCCGCGACCGGCCACGACCCCACCGCGTACCCCGCGCCGAGGACCGCCACGGCCGCCGCCGCCAGCGCCACTGTCCGCAGTCGTCTCATCCGGTCACCCGCTCGTCAACAGCACGTACTGTGCGGCCGTCTTCTGATACAGCTCGGCCAGGTTGGACGCGCCGACCTGCACGTTGTACTTGTCCACGTGGAAGGTGCACTGGTGGAACATGACCCGCCCGTTCTCCAGATCCGCGAAGCAGCCGACCTCCCCGGGGAAACGCGGCGGCGGATCGACGGCCCGATGCTTGTCGGAGGGTTCCTTGGCCGGATTCCACTTGTCCCACAGCGCACGTGCGGCCGCGCCGGTGCGGCTGTGGAACACCAGCGCGTCGCCGTAGCCGACCAGGTCGACATCGCCGATGGTGAGGAACTCCAGGTCCGCGCTGTCGAGGCTCTGCAGCGAGCCGCGACCGGTGTACACCCCGTCCGGGTCCGGGCGCAGCGGCAGTTCGGGATTCGTCGGCAGGGTGCGGCCGAGAATGCCGTCGGGGTCGAGTGGAATGTGCTCGAACTGCTCGACCGGCGTCGGCTGGAACTTGTCGAGCAGCGGCAATGCCACGTCGAGCATGCGTTCGGTGCGGGCGGTCAGATCCGCCAGATCCGGCGCGGCGGCCAGCTCGTCCACCAGCTTGAGGTACACGACGTAGCGGTCGTGCACCGTCCACGAACCCAGCGACGCCACAGTCGGCCGCCAATGCGCCTTGCTCGCAGCGTATTTGGTCAGCGTCACCGGCTGATTGCCGTTGTTGTAGGTGAAGTCGTCGTGCTCGAGCACCGGCCCCACCGCCGCCGCGCGCCCGGCGTCCGGCAGCTCCAGCACCGCGATGCTGAGCCGGCGGTGCTTCTCCTCGGTGGCCGCGCCGGTGCACCAGGTGGTCACCCAGCCGCCGCGCAGATCGTGCGCGACCTCGTCGAAGGTGTCGTTGATGACGATGTCGCCCAGACCCTTGTGGTTGGTGACCAGGTGCGGGCGGATGTTGTTGGAACACTCGTAGGCGTAGTCGTGGTCGGCCTCGAACGGCAGCGCCACATAGTCCGACAGCCGCTGCGACTCCCGGATCCGGGATTGCTTGCCGGTCTTGGCATTTCCCACTGTGCGCGGCGTGGTCTGGTAGTTGCCGACCTCCAGGCTCGCCGGATCGGTGGGCTGGCGCACCGGGTGGCCGGGAACGCTGGTCGCGCAGCCGGTTCCGGCCGCGAGCACGATCGTGAGGCCCATCAACGCCGCGAACAGTCTCACCGTCCCCTCCTCCCGAGGCGGATTTTACCGTCGCTCAAGACTTCTCGCGCACCTTCGGGCGCGCCGGGTGTGGTCTCGGACACGATCGCGCGGCGATCCGGGCACCGCGACGTCTCGGTCCGCGCGCCCGGCCCGGCCGCTTCCGGAGCGGTCTCCGTTAGCACGGCGGCGAATTCCGTGGTCGGAGGCGCGTAACCCTCACCGGCAGGCATGTATCGCGGTGATTAACACAAATTCGCAACCGGGCGGTCCCGTCTGTGAAGATTGCACCGAACGGGACTTCGATGCCCGATCCGTATCCCGGGGCAGGTACCTTCTACCCATGTTCTCCAAAGTCCTGGTCGCCAACCGCGGCGAGATCGCCATTCGCGCCTTCCGCGCGGCCTACGAACTCGGCATCGGTACCGTCGCGGTCTTTCCGTACGAGGACCGCAACTCCGTGCACCGGCTCAAGGCCGATGAGGCGTACCAGATCGGTGAGCCCGGCCACCCCGTGCGCGCGTACCTGTCGGTCGAGGGCATCATCGAGGCCGCCAAGAGCGCGGGCGCGGACGCCATCTACCCCGGCTACGGCTTCCTGTCGGAGAACCCGGACCTGGCCGCCGCCTGCGCCCGCGAAGGCATCACCTTCATCGGCCCGGCCGCCTCGGTGCTGGAGCTGACCGGCAACAAGGCCCGCGCCATCGCCGCGGCCAAGGCCGCCGGACTGCCGGTGCTGTCCTCCAGCGAGCCGTCCGCCGATGTGGAAGCGCTGATGACGGCCGCGGAGTCGATGGAGTTCCCGCTGTTCGTGAAGGCCGTCGCCGGTGGCGGCGGGCGCGGGATGCGCCGCGTCGCCGACCCGGCCCAGCTGCGCGAGTCCATCGAGGCCGCCGCGCGCGAGGCCGAATCCGCCTTCGGCGACGCCACCGTGTTCCTCGAGCAGGCGGTGGTCAATCCCCGCCACATCGAGGTGCAGATCCTCGCCGACCAGCACGGCAATGTCATCCACCTCTACGAGCGCGACTGCTCGCTGCAGCGCCGCCACCAGAAGGTGATCGAGCTCGCGCCCGCCCCGAATCTGGATCCCGCACTGCGCGACCGCATTTGCGCCGACGCCGTGGCCTTCGCCGAGCAGATCGGCTACTCCTGCGCGGGCACCGTGGAGTTCCTGCTCGACGAGCGCGGCAACCACGTGTTCATCGAGATGAACCCGCGCATCCAGGTCGAGCACACGGTGACCGAGGAGATCACCGACGTCGACCTGGTGCAGTCGCAGCTGCGCATCGCGGCGGGGGAGAGCCTCGCCGATCTGGGCCTGAGCCAGGACTCGATCCAGATCCGCGGCGCGGCCCTGCAATGCCGCATCACCACCGAGGACCCGGCCAACGGTTTCCGCCCCGACACCGGCCGCATCACCGGCTACCGTTCCCCGGGCGGCGCGGGCGTGCGCCTCGACGGCGGCGCGAACGTCGGCGCGGAGGTCGGAGCCTACTTCGACTCCATGCTGGTCAAGCTCACCTGCCGCGGCCGCGACTTCGGCGCCGCGGTGGCCCGGGCGCGGCGCGCGGTCGCCGAGTTCCGCATCCGCGGCGTGACGACCAATATCCCGTTCCTGATGGCGGTGCTCGACGACCCGGACTTCCGGGCGGGCAAGGTCACCACCTCGTTCATCGACGAGCGGCCGCAGCTGCTCACCCTGAAGAGCTCGGCCGACCGCGGCACCAAGATCCTCAACTACCTGGCCGACATCACCGTGAACAAGCCGCACGGCTCACGGCCGACCAAGGTGTACCCGCACGACAAGCTGCCCGCCCTCGACCTGACCGTGCCGCCGCCCGCCGGCTCGCGGCAGCGGCTGCTCGAGCTCGGCCCCGAGGGCTTCTCGCAGTGGCTGCGCAACCGGGAAGGCGTGGCCGTCACCGACACCACCTTCCGTGACGCGCACCAGTCGCTGCTCGCCACCCGGGTGCGCACCAACGGCCTGCTCGACGTCGCCGGGCACGTGGCGCGCATGACGCCGGAACTGCTGTCCATCGAATGCTGGGGCGGCGCGACCTACGATGTGGCGCTGCGCTTCCTCTACGAGGACCCGTGGGAGCGCCTCGCCGCGCTGCGCGAGGCCGTGCCGAACATCAACCTGCAGATGCTGCTGCGCGGCCGCAACACCGTCGGCTACACGCCGTACCCCGAAAAGGTCACGCGCGCTTTCGTTTCCGAGGCCACCGCCACCGGCATCGACATCTTCCGCATCTTCGACGCGCTCAACAATGTCGACCAGATGCGCCCGGCCATCGACGCCGTCCGCGAAACCGGCACGGCCCTGGCCGAAGTCGCGCTGTCCTACACCGGCGACCTGTCCAACCCGAACGAGGACCTCTACACCCTCGACTACTACCTCAAGCTCGCCGAGCAGATCGTCGAGGCCGGGGCGCACGTCATCGGCATCAAGGACATGGCCGGCCTGCTGCGCGCGCCCGCCGCGTCCACCCTGGTCACCGCGCTGCGGCGGGAGTTCGACCTGCCGGTGCACGTGCACACCCACGACACCCCCGGCGGCCAGCTGGCCACCTACCTCGCCGCCTGGCAGGCCGGGGCCGACGCCGTGGACGGCGCGTCCGCGCCCATGGCGGGCACCACCTCGCAGCCCGCGCTCTCGGCCATCGTCGCCGCGGCCGCCAACTCGCCGTACGACACCGGGCTGAACCTGCAGAACGTGTGCGACCTCGAGCCGTACTGGGAAGCGCTGCGAAAGGTGTACGCGCCCTTCGAGTCCGGGCTGCCGGGCCCGACCGGCCGCGTCTACCACCACGAGATCCCCGGCGGCCAGCTGTCGAACCTGCGCCAGCAGGCCATCGCGCTGGGCCTGGGCGACCAGTTCGAGGAGGTCGAGGCGAAATACGCCGCGGCGGACCGGATGCTGGGCCGGCTGGTCAAGGTCACCCCGTCCTCCAAGGTGGTCGGCGACCTGGCGCTGGCGCTGGTCGGCAGCGGCGTCGACGTCGACGACTTCGCCGCAGACCCCGCCCGCTACGACATCCCGGACTCCGTGATCGGTTTCCTGCGTGGCGAACTCGGCACCCCCGCGGGCGGCTGGCCCGAGCCGTTCCGCAGCCGCGCCCTCGAGGGCCGCGGTCCCGCCAAGCCGGAAACCCAGCTCACCGCCGCCGACGAGGCCGGGCTGGCCGGCACCTCAGCCGAACGTCGCGCCACCCTCAACCGGCTGCTGTTCCCCGGACCCACCGCCGAATTCATCGCCCACCGCGAGAAGTACGGCGACACCACCGGGCTCTCGGCCAACCAGTTCTTCTACGGCCTGCGCCACGACGAGGAACACCACGTCCAGCTGGACAAGGGCGTCACCCTGCTCATCGGCCTGGAAGCCATCTCCGAGCCCGACGAGCGCGGCATGCGCTCGGTCATGTGCATCTTGAACGGGCAGCTGCGCCCCATCCAGGTGCGCGACCGCTCCATCGCCAGCGAGGTCCCGGCGGCGGAGAAGGCCGACCGGAACAATGCCGGTCACATCGCCGCCCCGTTCGCCGGTGTGGTGACACTGGCTGTCTCCGAAGGCGATTCGGTGTCCGCGGGCGACACCATCGGCACCATCGAGGCCATGAAGATGGAAGCCGCCATCACCGCCCCGCGCGGCGGCGTGGTGCGCCGCGTCGCCATCGCCAAGGTCCAGCAGGTGGAGGGCGGCGACCTGCTCGTCGACGTGAACCTCAACGAGACCGCCGCCGAATGACCCGCATCGTGGCCGGTACCGCCGGGGGCCGACGCCTGCGCGTCCCCCCGGCGGGCACCCGCCCCACCTCCGACCGCGTGCGCGAAGCACTGTTCAGCTTCCTGCACGCCCGCATGGATTTCGACGGCCTGCACGTCCTCGACCTCTACGCGGGCTCGGGCGCGCTGGCCCTGGAAGCCCTGTCCCGCGGCGCCTCCCACGCCCTGCTGATCGAAGCGGACCGCAAAGCCGCCACCATCATCCGCGGCAATATCGGCGACCTCGGCCTCCCCGGCGCCGACCTCCGCCAGCACAGCGTCGCCTCCGTCCTCTCCGGCCCCGCCCCCGAACGCTACGACCTGGTCTTCTCCGACCCGCCCTACGACCTCGACGTCGCCGACGTGCAATCCGACCTGCGCGCCCTGGCCTCGAACGGGTGGTTACACGACGACGCCCTCATCGTCGTCGAACGCTCCACCCGCTCACCGGAAGTCGTCTGGCCCGACGGCTTCGCACCCCTGAAGTCCCGCACCTACGGCGAGACCCGCCTCGACTTCGCCGAATACACCGAAACCAACTGACACAAGGGGTTTCGCTGTTTTCGCGGGCGCGCCGCGGCCGTGGTCGATAGAATCGCCTCGGGGTGAGCGATCGCGATCAGGGGGTTCGTGTGGTGCACAAAGGACGCGTAGCCGTCATCGGACTGGGCGCCGCGGGTCTGTCCGCCTGCCTGGCGGCGGCCGAATTCGGATGGTCGGTCATCGGATTCGACCGGTTCACCATCGGCGCGGACTCGGCGGCCTCCGCGGGACGGTCGAAGATCATCAGGTTCGGATACACGGACCCCTTCTACGCCGAGCTGATGCGCGACACTCGGCCACGCTGGGAGCGGCTCGAACAGGACACCGGAACGTCGCTGATCAACCTGTGCGGCATGCTGCATTTCGGGATCGGCGGGGGAACGGGGACCGACGCGGTCATCGCATCACTCGAACGAGCGGGTCAGGACTGTGAAATCCTCACCGGCGGTGATTCGGCCGCGCGAACCGGCCTACATCTGCGGGCCGGGGAGATCGGGGTCTACGAACGCAATGCTGGGATGATGACCCCGGCATCGGTGCTGCACGCGCTCGCGGCCCGAGTCAGTGCGCTCGGTGCGACCCTTCGAGAGAACACCGCCGTCTCGGCGATCGACGATACGGGCGGCTCCGTCACGGTGGTGACATCGGACGGGCCGGTGCGCGTGGATCGCGTAATTATCGCCGCCGGTGGGCAATTCGGGCGATTCGCACCGGCCGCGGTCGAGCATCTCACCATCACCCGCCAGTACCAGATCGTTTGCGACTCGACCGAGCCCGTCGCGGGCGGGCGTGGCTGCAGCTGGATGGACGTCACGGCGGACGAGTGGTACGGGATGGTCAACGCGGGCGACGGCTTACAGATCATGGGCGTTCACGAACCCGCGACCATCGTGGATGCCGACCAGCCGATCGAGGACGCGGAACTGAAGACGTCGGCCGAGGAGCAACTCGAGTATCTGCGGGAACGGCTGGCCCGGAACGCCCGGCAACTCACTCTGCGCGAAGTCCGCACCTGCCACTACACGAACACCGCGGCAAAGGATTTCGTGATCGACCGCCTGCCGGGTGCGTCGGCGGTACTGCTGAGCGCCTGCTCCGGGCACGGCTTCAAATTCGCCATCACCAGCGGCCATCTGGCCGCACAGCTCGCCTGCACCGACGTGGCGCCGGTACCCCGATTCCAACTGCCCGCCATCTCCACCGAGGCGCAGCCATGACCACCCCGCCGCCGCCGACGCCGCCGACGCCGCCGGAGCTGCCGGTGAGCAGCAACACCGCCGCCAAAGTCACGCTGATCATCGGAATCCTGGTCACCGTCCTGGGTTCGATGTGGGGCATCATCTCGAGTTCGGGCGGCAGGACCCTCGCGCCGGTCGACACCATCATCGCCGGGGCGCTGACCGCCGTGGGTGGCGGCATCGTCGGCTCGTCGATGCAGGATCTGTTCTCCCGCACCAACGTCAACCGAGGCCTCAGCGCGGTGTCTCGCATCATGTCCGATGTGGTCGCCGAGAACTCGCGGGTCATGGCGGCCGCGATCATGCGGCTGACCGATATCGGCGATGGGATCGGCGACACCCTCGCCGGATCCCTCTCGGCGAGGCTGGTTTCCGATGAACTACAGCTCGCTCCGCTCCGAAAGACCTGGCACCACTATCACGTGACCCAGGCCGGGCGGGAGCTGCGCTGGCTGTATTCGATCTTCCCGCTGGACGCGTGCACGAGCCCCGCGACGATCACGACGCCGATCGTCCTCGTCGATCTCGCACGTGTCGGGCACGTCTACAATGCCGAGGTCGGTATGCGCACCAACCGTATGCTCATCAACTTCACCCGCGCCGACGGCACCGAGCCGAGCTGCTCGGAGATCTTCCCGCACATGCAGACCTTCCGCGATATCCACGCCGGCTTCGGCATCCGCCAGACCTGGGACGGCTCCCACCTGCTCGGCCGCGCCATCATGAGCGAACGTCCCGTCATCCCCGACACCGAACCCGGAATGATCGACGCCGAGCACAACCCCACCCTCGACGACGTCTGGCTCACCGGCTTCCTCCAGAACCGCATCCACCTCGACGACCTCCCGCTCCGCGGCTCCTGAACCTGGTGGCGGCCTACCGGAACTGGGCCGCCGACCGCGTGCACCCGACTGTGCTTTCCACACCGGAAGAGGGAGGCGCTGCCGGAGAAGGGGCTGGAAGCCGGCGAGGTGCGGGGCGCGTAATCGGCCGACTTCTGGCTGATGATCGTGCCGTTCGTACCCGTCTGAGTGGCGACGACATGGAACGGCAGGTCGATGCAGTCGAGTCTGATCCCGAGGGAATAGCCGCCCGCGGGGACCTTGTACGCCGGAAATGCGGCCCGGCGTGTGGGCTTCCTGTTCACGTCGGTGCAGGTCATCCTGATTGAATGCACATGGCGATCGTGTTCTGCATAGGTCTGGCCATCGTGGGGCTCATCGCGATCCTGGCCGTGAATTCCGAATCCCGGCGCCGCCGAGCGCGCGAGAGCACTCCGGACTACGAAGCGTCGAGCGCGGGACGCACCGAATCCTCAGACCCCAGACCCGCGATAACCAATCCCGCGCACCGCCCCGACGACCTCCCCGCGCGTCAGTCCTGACCGTCGGCCGACCTCGCCGAATTTCGGCCGCACCCGACGGATTCTTCGCCTCCCGCTGGTCTGAATACCTGACAGGACCAGACCGAGTTGGGAGTGTGTGATGACGGATTCGAGGAAGACGGCGGTGGTCACGGGTGCGAGCCGGGGGTTCGGGCGGGGGATCGCCGCCGTGCTCGTCGGTTCGGGGATGAGGGTTGTCGGGGTGGCTCGTGACGGGCGGGCGTTGGGGGAGGTGGCGGCCGAGCTCGGGGAGGCGTTCGTGCCCGTCAGCGCCGATGCCACCGAGGAAGCGGTGGCGCGGCGGGTGATTCACGAGTTCCGCCCGGAGGTGCTGGTGCTCAATGCGGGGGCCACCCCGCCGCTGGCGCCCATACACGAGCAGAGCTGGGAGGACTTCACCCGGAACTGGGCGACCGATACCAAGCACGCGTTCGAGTGGACCGGGGCCGCGCTGCGGGAACCCCTGGAGCCGGGCAGCGTGGTGATCGCCATGTCGAGTGGGGCCGCGTTGAACGGGTCGCCGTTGAGCGGTGGATACGCGGGGGCCAAGGCGGCGATTCGGTTCATCCGGGCGTATGCCGCGGAGGAGTCGGAGCGGGCCGGGCTGCGGATTCGGTTCGTGGGTCTGCTGCCCCGGTTGACCCCGGCCACCGGGCTCGGCGCGGCGGCGGTCGCGGGGTATGCCGCTCGGCAGGGGCTCGATGTCGAAAGCTATCTCGCGGAGCTGGGGCCCGCTCTCACCCCCGAACAGGTCGGGAAGGCGGTGCTCGAACTTGCCGGAGATCCGGGGAGCGCGGAGGAATACTTGGTGAGCGGTGCCGGGCTACGGCGGATCGGCTGAGGCGGCGCGACCATGACCATCAGCGCACCGCCAGGAGTCGCGGACATGCCCGCCGAGACCGAACGACCAGCCCGGACCGAACGCCCTACCGAACGTGAATTCGGCTCTCTCACCGAGAGATTCCGCCCCGAGCTGCTCGCGCACTGCTACCGCATGCTCGGGTCGGTGCAGGACGCCGAGGACCTGGTGCAGGAGACCTACCTGCGCGCCTGGCGCGGCTACGGCGGGTTCGAAGGCCGGTCCTCGGTGCGGCACTGGCTGTACAAGATCGCCACCATGGCGTGCCTGACCGCCTTGGAAGGCCGGGCACGCCGGCCGCTGCCGTCGGGGCTGGGCGCGCCCGAGGACGATCACCGGGTGGCGATCGCCGCCCGCGAGCCCACGGTGCCGTGGCTGCAACCCGCGCCGGACGCCGTATTCGGGTTCGACGATCCGGCCGCCATCGTGGCCGGGCGTGCGGGCATCCGCCTGGCCGTCATCGCGGCCCTGCAACTGCTGCCCGCCCGCCAGCGCGCCGTGCTCACCCTGCGCGACGTCCTCGCCTTCCGATCCGCGGAAGTCGCCGCCATCCTCGACACCACCCCGACCGCGGTCGACAGCGCCCTGCGCCGCGCCAGATCCCGCCTGGCCCAAGCGGGCCCGGTGGCCACCGACCTGGCCGAGCCGGACGAACTCGTGCGACGCCGCCTGCTCGACGACTACGTCACCGCGTTCACCGGTGCCGACCACGCCGCTCTGGTCGCCCTGCTGCGCGCGGACGTCGAAATGGAAATGCCGCCCACCCCGACCTGGTTCACCGGCCGCGACGCGGTGGCGGGCTTCCTCACCGCCCGCATCCTGAGCCCGGGCCTGTGGCGCATGCTCCCGATCCGCGCGAACGGGCAGCCCGCGTTCGTCGTGTACAAGCGCGCCGACGCCGGGCGTTATGAGGCGTACGGCATCCAGGTGCTGACGCTGATCGGCTCCCGCGTCGCCCGCATCACCGCGTTCAACGACCCGAGCCTGGTCCCGGCCTTCGGCTTCGCGGTCGCGGCCGAAACCTGAATCGGGACAGTGGTTCTCGAGCCACGGTGATCGAACGACGACTGCCCGCCGGGGAAACCGGCGGGCAGTCGTCAACGGCTCACGGCCGTCGGGGGTCGAAAAGGTCAGGCCGCGAACATGTCTCGCAGCGATCCAGAGGTCTTCGGGGAGCAGGTGTTGGCCAGGCAGCCCAGGTGCCACATCTGCTCGATGGTGGCCAGGACCGAGTAGTGGTCGATCACGTCGGCCGACGAGTGGTGCGGGCCCTCCTTGGAGTTGATGACCAGCAGCGGGGCGTCGCCGCCGCCGAGCACCACGCCGTTCTTGCCGACCGGGCTGCCCGGGCCGCCGGAGTAGCCGGAGTAGTCGTTCTCGTCCCACGCGATCACGATGGAGGAGTTGGAGGTCTTCCAGGTGTTCGAGTTCATGATCTTGGTGACGGTCGCCTTCAGGTAGTCGTCACCGAGGTGGATCGGGCCGTGCGACACACCGGAATCCGGGTAGGCACAGGTCGGCTTGTTGATGATCGCGGCGGCCGCCGGGGACAGGCCGTGCATGTCATCGCACTGGTCGGGGCTGATCCAGGTGAAGTTCGGCACCTTGCCGCTTGCGAGATCGGCGTCGAAGTTGTTCTCGAACGGCACCACCTTCTGCAGGCGGGCGTTGCCGGGGGAGTTGATGCCCGAGAAGTACATGAACGGGTTGTGCTTCTCGGCGTACAGCTTCACCGTGGTGCCGTTGACGTCGCCGGGCGCGAACTCGCCCTGGAAACCGGCCTGCGGCATGGCGCCCATGTAGGCCTTCCAGGACAGGCCCTTGTCCTCGAGCTCGTCGACCAGGGTGCGGCCGCCGAACAGGTGCGGCTTGGCGCTCGCACTGGCGATCTGCTCCGGGGTCAGGGCGGCGCCGGAGGTGCCGTCGCCCGAGTCGGACACGAATTCCTCAGGGGCGCATTTGACGTCGGCGCCGGCCTTGCAGTCGTCCCAGATGCCCTGGAAGTCGCCCGACAACATGGACAGGTAGTTCGGCAGCGAGGGGTGGGTGACGCCGTGGAAACCGGTGGACACGTTGTAGCGGGCCGCCAGCTGGTTGATATACGGAGCGTCGGCGGTATTGCCGAGAATCTGGGCGTCGCCCTCGTTCTCCATCATGATGTAAAAAATATGGTCCGGCTTGGCGCCCGGATCAGCCGATGCGGTCGCTCCGATCACGCCGCTCACGGCCGTCACCGCGCTCACCGCCGCAGCCATGGTGACTGCGATCTTCCGACCCAACGATGCCCTTGACATTGTGCTGCTTTCTGTAACGAACGAGATTGCCGATGCAGCTTCGCAATTGGTTTCGCAAACGATCAACGCGAGCAAACCGAACAGTTTCCGAACGGGAAGCGAGCAGTTCCTGGGTTGCAAAACCATAGCTGACCAGGCATGTCCGTTTTGTGAAGTTTGGGGCGGACGTGGATGCTACCCCGGAATGCGGTAGCGTGCGGCCATGGCTGGAGCACTGTGCCCCGGGTCCTTCGACCCGGTGACCAACGGACATCTCGACGTGATCGCCCGCGCCGCCGAGCAATTCGACGAGGTGGTCGTGACCGTGGTGGTGAACCCCAACAAGCAGGGAATGTTCACCGTCGAGGAGCGCATGGAGCTGATCCGCGAGGTGACCGCCCACCTGCCCAATGTGCGCGTGGAATCCTGGCGCGGGCTGCTGGTGGACTTCGCCAAGCAGCAGGGCATCACCGCGATCGTCAAGGGCCTGCGTGACGCCACCGACTACGGCTACGAAGTCCAGATGGCGCAGATGAACCGCAAGCTCACCGGCGTCGACACCTACTTCATCGCCACCAACCCCGCCTACAGCTTCGTCTCCAGCTCGTTGGTCAAGGAGGTCGCGACGCTCGGCGGCGACATCGCCGACCTGCTGCCCCCGGCCGTCCACAAGCGCCTCATGGCCCGTATCGCCGAACGCCAGGCCAACTCCTGACCGACCGGAACCCGCTGGGCCGCAACCCCATACGGCCCAGCGAGTACGCGGGTTCGATCCTGTCAACCGCGTTGTGTCACAGCGCCCTGATCAGGACCGGCTGGGCGGGTAAGGCGGGTGCGGGCTCGATCCGGCCGTCGGGGCGCGGGCGGGAACGTGACAGCGCGGCGCGCAGACGGCGGGCCGCGCGGTCGCGGATCAGGTCGTCCCAGGTCCAGCGAACCACCTCGAAACCGAGGGCGCGCAGATAGGTTTCGCGGATCCGCTCGCGGTGGACGGTGGCGGCGAAGTCCTGGCCCGGGCGCAGGAGGCGGCCGTACTCGGTGGGGCCGTCGAACTCGCACAGCACACCCGCGGACTCGTAATAGAAGTCGACCCGAGCCACGAAACGGCCGTCCGGGGTCAGCACATTGCCCTGCGAACCGGGCCGCGGCAGCGCGTGCCGCTCGATCATGGTGCGGCTGAGCGATTCCCCGATGCTCTGGCTGCGGCCGTCGAGCAGGGCGATCACCTCCTTCGCCTGGCCGATGCCGTAGCGGCCCTTGGCCTTCGCGATCTCCTCGCCGAGTTCGGCCGCCGTCAGCCCGAACCTGCCGGCCAGCGCGTCACCGGCGACGACCGCCGCCTCGAACGGCAGCGTCAGCGCCAGATCCACCACCGTCCGCGCCGGGGCGGTGACCGGCAGCCCGTCGACCTCGACCGCGCGATCCACCGGCGAGCCGTGGACTTTCGCGAACGGCCGGGTCCGCCCGCCGCCCTTGCGATTGCGGGTCACGCACACCCGATCCAGCGGCGTCCGCCACAGGGGCGTCCCATACAACACAGCCGCCGACTGATGGCTCACCACACTGCCCGCCGCCATCTCCGGCAGCAGGGCCCCGATCAGTTGCCGATGCTGTTCCCGCCGGTCCACCGCGGTCGGGACCGTTTCGTGTACCCGCGCTCCGGATCTGCCCCGCGACCCGGCGACCGGGCGTCGCCCCGGCCCCCGCTGCGCGCCACACCCCGCGAGCAGCGCCTTGCGCGATTCCGGTACCCCGCACTGTCGTCCACCGTTCGCGGCCCGCACCTGCGCCCGACTGGTCATCGCGGGCTCGGTCGAACCGGTCGGCGGGGTGTCGTCGGTGGTCGCATCGGTGGCGGTGGTCATAGCGATGGCGGTCATTCGCTCTCCTGCCGGGGCGGGCGCGGGCGGCGGGGGCGCACGCATGTTCCGCAGCCCCGCCCCGGGGGTCGCTGGGGCCGTGGTCCGTTCGTATCGCGCCGTCCCCCAAGGCATCCGCGCCCACGGTCCATGTCGAACCCCTTTCGTCGTCGGTACTGGCTTGGACGCCGACGCGTCGACAGGGGTTCCCGTATTCGCGGAGAACTTGTGGGGGAGTGGGGGTCAGAACACCCAGAGTCGCAGGGTGAGGAAGCGCATGGTGCCGACCACGGCGGTAATGCCCAGCACCGCAACGGCTTCGGCGATATCGCCCATGCCGGGGGCGGTGACCTCGAGAATCGCCAGACCCGCCGAGGTGATGGCGAGGCCGGCCAGTGCCAGCGCCCCGCCCTCGATCTGGGCGGTGTACCAGCGCACCCGGTCCGCGGCCTGGAAGGTGAGCCGGCGGTGCATCTCGTTGGCGAGCGCGGTGCTCACGATGGATCCGGCCAGATTGGCCACCTGCGCGCCGCCGCCGTAGAGGGCGAGGAACAGCAGGATGTAGCCGACATTGCTGAGACCGCCGACGAGGGCGAAGCGAATCAATTGCGCGAGGGCGGCGTCGCCGCGCAGCCAGGCCCCGATCCGAGCCGACCAGCGCACGCCGGTCGCGCGCAGGGCGTCGGTGCTCCGGTCGAACGCCTCGGAGCCGTAGGCGAAGGCCTCCGATCCGAGGGTATAGGTGTGCACCAGACCGGGCACGGGCATCGTCGCCCGCTCCGGAATCTCGTGGACAGCCATCGCCTACCCCATCCGAACACACCGCTACTTGTCTTGCTCATCAACGGTAAACCAAGTGGAGCTATTTCCTCCACTTGTTTTCCGGTCACGATCTGTGAACTAGGCCATGTTGCGGAAAACCCGCGACACGCCGTGTCGGACCTTGTTGACAGCGCGGAGATTGGCAGACTGGCGGAAGCGGAGAGTCTCGCCGTGAGTCCTGGCAGGAGAGTGGGGTAGCACATGTACCGGGTATTCGAAGCGCTCGACGAACTGGTGGCCATCATCGAAGAGGCCCGCGGCATCCCGCCGACCCGAAACTGCATCGTGCCGCGCGGCGAGGTGCTGGAGCTACTCGATGACGTCCGCGAGGCGCTGCCCGGCGAGCTCGACGACGCCCAGGACGTGCTCGATCACCGCGACAAGATCGTCACCGACGCCCGCACCGGCGCCGAGACCACCGTCAAGACCGCCAACGACCAGGCTCACCACACCGTGTCCTCCGCCCGCGAGGAGGCCGACCGCATCCTCGCCGACGCCAAAGCCCACGCCGACCGCATGGTCGCCGAGGCCCGCGCCCACGCCGATCACCTGGTCACCTCGGCCGAGGAGGAGGCCGAGCGCACGGTGGCCGACGGTCAGAAGGAATACGACTCCCTCACCGGCCGCGCCCGCGCCGAGGCCGACCGCCTCGCCGCCGCCGGCCAGGCCTCCTACGACCGCTCGGTCGCCGAGGGCAAGGCCGAACAGGATCGCCTGGTCTCCCAGACCGAGGTGGTCCGCGCCGCCCACACCGAATCCGCCCGGCTCATCGACACCGCCCAGGCCGACTCCGACCGCCTGCGCTCGGAATGCGACGACTATGTCGACGGCAAGCTCGCCGACTTCGAGGAGACCCTGCACAGCACCCTGCGCATCGTCGGCCGCGGCCGCCACCAGGTCCGCTCGGGCTCGTCGGTGCCGGACTACGCCTCCGAGTTCCGCGCCGAATCACCCGGCTTCCGCCGCTGATAGACAACCGGATTGCCCCGCTCGGCCCATTTGGGTCACGAGCGGGGCTTTCGGTATTGTGGGGTGGTTGCCCATTCCCAGCCACACGTGAAGGTGAGTGTCCAGATGTCCGCCGATTCCGGTAATGGCTCGCGTCATCGTCAGAAGATGACCGATGCGGGCTTCGTGCTGGATGTACGCAGCCTCGGACGCGCCCCCGGTTCCATGCGCGAGCTGCACCGCACCGTGACGATCGCGGAGAAGATCGGCCTCGATCTCGTCGCGATCCCGGCCGGTGCGCAGGTCGAACTGGATCTCACGCTGCAGTCGGTGTCCGAGGGCGTCCTCGTCACCGGCACGGTCACCGCTCCCATCGAGGGCGAATGCTCGCGCTGCCTGGACTCGTTCACCGACGAGCTCGAGTTGCGGTTGACCGAGCTGTTCGCCTACCCGGACAGCGCCACCGAGCAGACCACCGAGGAAGACGAGATCCCGCGTCTGGTGGACGATTTCATCGACCTCGAGCCGGTGATCATCGACTCGGTCGGCATGGAGCTGCCGCTGCAGCCGCTGTGCGAGCCGGACTGCGCGGGATTGTGCCCGGAATGCGGCGTCAAGATGGCGATTGCGGGTTCCGGCCACGGTCATGAGATACTTGACCCTCGCTGGGCCGGGCTCGCGAATTTCGCCGCTGAGTCCACCGACGCAGACACTGCGTCGGACCCATCAACCGATTCCACCCTTGCGGGACACAACGGTGCCGCAAGTAAGACAGAGGAGAGCTAGTCGTGGCCGTTCCGAAGCGCCGGATGTCCCGTGCCAACACCCACGCGCGTCGCAGCCAGTGGAAGGCCACCGCGCCGACCCTGATCACCTGCCCGAACCGCGCCTGCGGTCAGCAGACCCTGCCGCACATCGCGTGCCCGAGCTGCGGCACCTACAAGGGCCGTCAGGTCACCTCCGCGATCTGATTCGCGTATAGCCCACCGTGACCGCCAGCAAGGACGCGGCGGATATTCCCGCCGTAGGTGATGCCGCCGACCATGCCAGCCTGCTCGAGGCGCTCGGCGTAGACGTACAGCCGGAGCTGTTGCGCCTCGCGCTCACGCACCGGTCGTACGCCTACGAGAACGGTGGCCTGCCGACCAACGAGCGCCTGGAGTTCCTGGGCGATTCGGTGCTCGGTTTGAGCATTACCGAGCGCCTGTATCTGGAGCACCCGGACAAGTCCGAGGGCGAACTGGCGAAGCTGCGTGCGAGCGTTGTCAACATGCACGCGCTCGCCGAGGTCGCTCGCGGACTCGGCGCCGGCGGTCTCGGCCGCCACCTGCTGCTCGGTAAGGGCGAGGAGCTCACCGGCGGCCGGGACAAGCCCAGCATTCTCGCCGATGGCATGGAGTCGTTGCTGGGTGCGGTGCACCTGCAGCACGGCATCGATGTCGCGCGGGAAGTGGTGCTGCGCCTGTTCGCCGCTCTGCTCGAGCGCGGTCCCCGCATGGGGGCCGGGCTCGACTGGAAGACGAGCCTGCAGGAGCTGACCGCCGAGCGTGGCATCGGCGTACCCAGTTACGAGATCACCTCCACCGGACCCGACCACGACAAGGAGTTCACCGCCACCGCGGTGATCGGCGGGAAGGGTTACGGCCAGGGGGTGGGCCGCTCCAAGAAGGAAGCGGAACAGAAGGCCGCGGGCGCGGCCTACAAGGCGTTGAACGCCGAGAACGCGCCCGAGGGTTCGGACGACGGCTCGCTGAGCTAGATGCCCGAACTTCCCGAGGTCGAAGTCGTCCGGCGCGGACTCACCGAGCATGTGGTGGGCCGCGTCCTGGACAGCGTCACCGTCAAACACCCGCGTTCGGTGCGACGGCACGCGTTCGGCGGGGACGACCTCGCCGCCCGGCTGACCGGTCTGCGCGTGGACGCCGCGCACCGGCGGGGCAAATTCCTGTGGCTCACCTTCGACGAGCCCGACACCTCCTTGGTCGTGCATCTCGGCATGTCCGGGCAGATGCTGGTCCAGCCCGCCTCGGCGCCGCTCGAGAAGCACGCGCACATCATCGCCACCCTCGACGACGGCAATGAACTCCGTTTCGTCGATCAGCGCACCTTCGGCGGCTGGCAGCTCTCCGATCTGGTCGAGGTGGACGGCACCTGGGTGCCCGAATCCGCGGCCCACATCGCCCGCGATCCGCTCGACGAGCGTTTCGACGCCGATTCCGTGGTGAAGACCTTGCGCGGCAAGCAGTCCGAGATCAAGCGCCTGCTGCTGGACCAGACCGTGGTCTCCGGCGTCGGCAACATCTACGCCGACGAGGCGTTGTGGCGAGCCAAGATCCACGGCGAGCGCCCCGCCGCCAAGCTGACCGGCCCCGCCCTGCACACCCTGCTCGCCGAGACCCGCATCGTCATGGACGAGGCCCTGCGCGCGGGCGGCACCTCCTTCGACGCCCTCTATGTCAACGTGAACGGCCAGTCCGGCTACTTCGAACGCTCCCTCAACGCCTACGGCCGCGAGGACGAGCCCTGCCGCCGCTGCGGGGCCCTCATGCGCCGCGAGAAGTTCATGAACCGCTCCTCCTTCTCCTGCCCGCGCTGCCAGCCCCGCCCGCGCGGCTGAGGGTTCTGGAGCGATCGAGCCGAGGGGTCGTGGAGCGATCGAACGGAGAAGTTCATGAAGCGTTCGATTGGCCCGAGATGCCGCCGTCAATGCCACTTTCGCGCCTGAGACCAGCAGGTTTTCTTCGGAGTCGGGCAATCCGACTATCTCAGACCCGGCCTGTCGTTCAGGTTCAGGCGCTACCTTTTCAGTAGCGGCACGCGTGGTGCCGGCTGGAGGAACACATGCGCAAACTGACTTACTACGTCGCGGCCACCATCGACGGGTTCATCGCCACCGATGACGGTTCGGTCGACTTCTTCCCGGTCGGGGGTGATCATGGGCCCGCGATCATGGCGCAGTATCCCGAGACGCTGCCCACCAAGGTTCGTCAGGTGCTCGGCGTCGACAAACCGTGCCAGAACTTCGACACCGTGATCATGGGGCGCAAGACCCATGACTTCGGCGTGCGGACCGGCACCTCCAGCCCGTACTCGCATCTGCGGCAGTTCGTGGTGTCCACGACACTGCCGGAGAGCCCCGCGGCCGGGGTGGAACTGATCTCGGCGGATCCCGTCGAGCGGGTGCGGGAGCTCAAGCGGGAGAAGGGGCTCGGCATCTGGCTGTGCGGCGGCGGTGAGCTCGCCCAGACGCTGCTGCCGGAGATCGATCAGGTGTTCCTGAAGCTGTATCCGATCGTGCTGGGGCACGGTCGGCCGCTGTTCGGCGCGGCCGGGCGGCTGCCCGAGCCGGCCAAGTTCCGGGTGCTCACCAGCCGGATCTTCGAGGACGGCGTCGCCTTCATCAAATACAGCCGGGTGCGCTGAGCACCGGCCCGCGCGTCAGAGGATCGCGACGGCCACCACCAGGCCGATCGCGATGTGCGCGGCCGCGACGACCAGGGACTCGGTGCTGAACTCCGGCTTCTTCAGCAGTTCGCCGATATCGATGCCGATCACGAATTCGAGCACCCGCACCGAGATCACCTGGGCCACAATGCCGACCAGGCCGTACACGGTGGCGGCCAGCAGCCCCTCGGACAGCTTGCCCGCCTGCGCGTAGATGGCCAGCACCACGATCAGCGCCATGCTGATCATGGCGGCCGCGCTGATCACGACGGCGTTGGGCAGCCCGCGCGACACCATGGCGCGCAGCGGGCCCGGAGTGGTCGCGTCCACGGCCTGGAAGCCGACGAGCATGAGCACCAGGCCGAGCAGGGCGTAGGCCAGGATGGCGCCTACGCCGCGGCCGAGCGAGTGCCAATACCCGGCTTCGAGGGCGAGAGCGGTGGTCATCGGTGATCCTCCGAGGTGTGGTTACTGCGGGATGCGGTGCGGGACGAAGGTGGAGCTGTCATCGGTGATGAGGCCGACGGTCTCCCGGATGCCGAGGCCCGCGGATGTGTCGCCCACGATCCAAGCACCGAGAACCGGTCGCATACCGTCGAATTCGGGCAGCGGGTCCAGCAATTGGTAGACGTAGCCCTCGTCGCCGTAGACGCCGCCGGTGGCGGTTTCCAGGCCCGCGCCGACGATGGTCATGTTCGCGCCCTCGCGGCCCAGTTTGGGTTTGCGGATGTATTCGGTGAGCTCGTGCGGGTCGTCGAGGTAGGTGGGCAGCAGATTGGGGTGGCCGGGGTACATCTCCCACAGCACCGCCAGGATCGCCTTGTTCGACAGCAGCGTCTTCCACAGCGGTTCGATCCACATGGTTTCCGGCAGCGACTCCACCACGCGGCGGCCGAAGTCGTCGTCCAGCGCCCATTCCCACGGGTACAGCTTGAAGATGGCCTCGATGGGGGCCTCGGCCAGATCCACGAAACGGTCCAGCTCCGTGTCGAATCCGACTTCCTCGATGGGCAGGGCGATGGTGTCGAACCCGGCCTCGGCGGCGGTCTCCTGCATGTAGGCGGTGGTGACATTGTCCTCGCCGGACGCGTCCGAACCCGACCAGGTGAAGTGCAGCTGCCGGCCGGGCAGTGTCTCGCGCAGTTCACCCCAGCGCTCGACCAGCTTCTCGTGCAGGGAATTCCACTGGTCGTCGTCGGGGTGGGTGTCGGTCAGCCAGTGCCACTGCACGATTGCCGCCTCCAGCAGGGAGGTGGGCGTATCGGCGTTGTACTCCAGCAGTTTCGCCGGGCCGCGGCCGTCGTAGCGCAGGTCGAAGCGGCCGTAGACGTGCGGGTCGGAGCGGTGCCAGGACTTGGTGATGTGCTCCCAGCTCCATTGCGGCAGACCGAAATCGGCGAAACGCTCGGTGAGGACCACCTGTTCGACGGCGTGCAGGCACATCGAGTGCAGCACTTCGACCTGCGCCTCCATGGCGAGGATCTCGTCCATGTCGAACTCGTAGTGCACCGATTCGTCCCAGTAGGGCCGCGGCCGGCCGTCGGGGTACTGCCCGGGGGAGCCGTAGACCAGACCCTGACCTTCGATGATCCGCTGCCAGCCTGGCCGCGGAGTGCTGCGAACCCGCCGCACTAGGAACCTCCACCGATCTTCGCTCCGAGGCCGCCGCGCTGAATCGTGCTGCCGCTCTTGGTCTTCACTGTCGCGCCCTTGGGGGCCACCGTGGTGCCACCGGTGGGCGCGTGCCCGATGGTGGTGTTGCCGCCGTAGTAGTAGCGGTAGGAGTGGCCCAGGTAGATGAAGGTGCTCGTGTGCGTTCCGGGGTGCCCGCCGGACGTGGCGCTCGAACAGTAGTTGTCCGGGACGACGATCTCCTGATTGTCGCGGTCGGCGGTGACGGTCTGCCCGTTGCCGATCGGGACGATCTCGCCCTTGTCGGCCACCACCGTGCAGGACGCGGTCACGTCGGGTCCGCTCCAGGCCGAGGCCACCAGGTAGCCGCCGCCGACCAGCGCCGCGATCCCCGCCACGGCCGCGCCGCCGATCAGGATCCGCTTCTTCTTGCGCTGCTTGGCTTCCGCGGCCTCCGCCTCGGCCTGCTGCTGCTCCTCGGCCCGTTTGCGCGCCTTCTCCCGGGCTCGCACCTCGGCCACCGTCGGCGGGCGCGGCTGGGTGATCCCCGCTTGCTGGGTGATGATGCTGCCGCGCCGCGGCGGTTCGGGGACCGCGGGCACCGGCGGGGCGTCGGGTTCCAGCGACGGCATCGGCAGGGTGAACGGCGGCTCGACGCCGGGCGGCGGGGTGACCGCGCCGACCGGCGCGACGCCAGCGGGCCCGAAAGCGCCCGCCCCGCTGCGGGATTCATCGGCCGGGGGATGCTCGCCCGCGCTCGGCGGGGTCGCGGCGGCCCCGGGCAGCGGCAGCGTCGGCTGGTTCCCGCCATGCAGCTCCTCGGCGGGCAGCCGGAGCGTCGGCGTGGGACCGGAGGCCGCGGAACCGGACTCATCGGGTGATTCGGGCGTGGCTGCGGGCTCGGTCGGTTCGGCCGGGTGGCCGGATTCGCCCGAAGCGGCGGATTCGCTTGGGGGAGTGGGCGGCTCGGAGGGGCGCGCGGGGTCGGGGGTGGGACGGTCCGGGTTGTCCGGACCGCCGGGACGGTCAGTGGCCATTCGTCGACTCCGTGGGCTCGCCGCGCGTTAGCGTTCTTCGAATCCTGTCATTCCGCCCGCGGCGGGACCCCAGTCTTCCACCACCAGATTTACCCGACCTGGTGTCGTACCGGAACGTAGCAGCTCGAGCAGCGATTCGCAGGCATCGCGGGGTCCTTCGGCGATGACGTGCACGCGGCCGTCGCGGTGATTGCGGGCGTAACCGGTCAGGCCGAGCTCCAGGGCGCGGGCGCGGGTCCACCAGCGGAAGCCGACGCCCTGGACCAGACCGTGCACCCAGGCGCTGAGCCGGACCGGGTCTGCGCTCATTCGTCGACGCGGAAGGTGAGGTTGACCGTGGTGCCCGCCTTCAGCGTGCGGCCGACGGTGCACACCTTGTCGATGGCGCGCTGCGCGGCGACCAGCAGCCGCTGCCGCGACTCCTCGTCGAGTTCGCTCAGATCCAGTTCGACTTCCTCGGTGAGCTCGGGGTAGAGCTCGTTCTCGCGGTCGGCGTCGCCGGAGACGTGCACGGTGGCGTCGAAGCTGTCGCCCAGGCGGCGCGCGAGGGTGAAGTCCGCGCTCAGGCCGGTGCAGCCGGCGAGCGCGATCTTCAGCAGCTCGCCCGGGGTGAACGCGCCGGGCACGCCCGCGGACGCGATGAGCACCTCGCCGCCGCGGTTGTTGCGGCCGGTGTAAGCGCGGGTGCCGGTGCGTTCGGCCCACAGCTTGACCGGCTCGGCCGCCGGGTCGATGGCGGTGGTCTGCGGTGCGGCGGTCTGTTCGGACATAGGTCAAATCCTCCCATTGGGTCACCCGGGACGACCATCTGGTCGCCGATCGTTCGAAACACCGAGGTGATCAGCGGAATTCCGCTATCCGCTCCGGTGTGACCTGCGTCAGGTCGCCGGCGACGAAGGCGGCCGTCGCGAGGGCGTCGGCGGCGGGCGGGTATGTGGGGTGCGGGACGGCGATCACCGTCATCCCGGCGGCGTGCGCGGCGCGCAGCCCGTTGCTGGAATCCTCGATCGCCACGCAGACGCCCGGGTCCAGGCCGAGGCGGGCGGCGGCCTCGAGGTAGCCGTCGGGGGCGGGCTTGCCGCGCTCGACCTCCTCGGTGGAGACCGTGGCGGCGAACAGATCGGTGACGCCCATGTGGTCGAGCACCACGTCGATGAGCCGGCGCGGGGAGGAGCTGGCCAGGCCGAGGGTGTAGCTCGCGGCCAGGCGGCGCACGCTGGCGGCGGCGTCGGGCATCAGCGGGAGGTGGTCGGCGTAGCGGGCGGCCATGCGGGAGATGACGTCCTCGGCGACCTCGTCGGGGGTGCGGCGGCCGTCGAGCAGGTCCTCGCTGAGGTACCGCGACCATTCCGCGGTGCTCATCCCCATGAACCGGTCCTGGGTGTCGGGCAGCCAGCGGCCGCGCATCTCGTCGATGTACTCGCGCCGCACCTCCTCCCAGATGGGTTCGGTGTCGATGAGCACACCGTCCATGTCGAACACGATCGCGGCAACAGGCATGGCGTCCATGGTGGTTCATGGCGGTCCACTGACTGGGACCGGCCTCCGGAACCGTGCCACCGGATCCCGTCCGGGGCTAGCGTCCGAAGCGGAACAGGCATACCCGCAAGTGAATACCGAGGTGGACCGTGGGCACGGTCAGTGACATCTATGACCCCGAGCTGTATGTGTCGGGACCGATCCACGAGATCTTCGCCGAACTGCGGCGCACCGATCCCGTGCACTGGCAGGAGATGCCGGGCGAGCCCGGGTACTGGGCGGTCCTCAAGCACGCGGACGTGGCGCATGTGGCCCGCCATCCGGAGTTGTTCTCCGCCGAGGTCGAGGGGGTGATCCTGGAGAACCAGCCGCCCGAACGGCTCGAACAGACCCGCAACATGCTGCTCATGATGGATCCGCCGCGGCACACCGAATACCGCAAGCCGCTGGCCGAGCACTTCAAGGCGCGGGTGATCGGCGAGATGGAGGATCGCGTCCGCGAACTCACCGTCGCTCTGCTCGACAGTGTCGACGGCGACGTGGAATTCGTGCACGACGTGGCGGGCGTGCTGCCCAGCCAGGTGGTCGGCGGGCTGTTCGGGATTCCGGCCGCGGACTGGCCGAGCCTGCGCCGCTGGGCCGAACAGTCGGTCAGCCAACAGGATCCGGACCTGGTCGGCGATTTCGATGTCACCGCCGAGCTCACCAATATGGCCATCTACGCCATCCAGTTTTCCATGGCGCGGCGCACCGAGCCGCCGAAGGAGGACCTGACCTCGCTGATCCTGGGCGGCTCCTTCGGCGGAAACGCCATGTCGGACCTGGAGTTCGGCAGCTTCTTCACCCAATTGGTGACCGCGGGCAACGACACCACCAAGACCATGCTCTCCTCGGGTCTGCAACTGCTGATGCGCCATCCCGAGCAGCTGGCCGCGCTGCGCGCGGACCCGTCGCTGATTCCCGGTGCGGTGGAGGAGATCCTGCGTTTCGCCAACCCGCTGCATTACTTCCGCCGCACCGCCACCGCCGACACCGAGATCCGCGGCGTTCCGATCAAGGCGGGCGACAAGGTGGCCATGTGGTACACCTCCGCCAACCGTGACGAGGACGTGTTCGCCGATTCCGGCCGCTTCGACATCCGCCGTAACCCCAACCCGCACTTGTCCTTCGGCCTGGCCCAGCACTTCTGCCTGGGCGTGCACCTGGCGCGACTGGAGGGCCGGGTGTTCTTCGAGGAGCTGCTGGCCCGCTTCCCGACGCTGGAGCAGACCGGCGACGCCCGCCGCATCCGCTCGAACCTCAACAATGGCCTGAAATCATTGCCGGTGCGCATGACCCGCTGAGCGCCACGCCGCCGACGCGCTGAACACGCGGCATTCGTCGCGAATGCCCGGCCACTGTTCGCGCGCCCATCACCGGGCCGACGCCGTGCCGTCACCCGCCCCGGCGAACCTGGCCCCACCCCGGGGAATTCGCCGTCGTGACCCGAACCCACGCCGGCCCTGCCGAGCCTCGGGGCGGGAACAGGATCGGGGAGCTCTCGGCGTGGAATCCTGCCCGATTCCACGTGCGGGGAGCTCCCTGATCTTCGCTACGGCTGGAAGCGGTAGCCCATGCCCGCCTCGGTGAGGAGGTGTTTGGGCTGGGACGGGTCGTCCTCGAGTTTGCGGCGGAGCTGGGCGAGATAGACGCGCAGGTAATGGGTTTCGGTGGCGTAGGACGGGCCCCAGACCTCGCGCAGGAGTTCGCGGCGGCCGACTAGTTTGCCCTGGTGGCGGACCAGCATTTCCAGCACGCCCCATTCGGTCGGGGTCAGATGCACGTCGCGGCCGTGGCGGGTGACCTTCTTCGCGGCGAGATCGACGGTGAAGGAAGCGGTTTCGATGACCGGCTCCGGGGTGTCGGCCGTGGTCGCGGAGCGGCGGACGGCGGCGCGCAGGCGGGCCAGCAGTTCGTCCATGCCGAAGGGTTTGGTGACGTAGTCGTCGGCGCCGGCGTCGAGGGCCTCCACCTTGTCGGAGGAGTCGGTGCGGGCCGAGAGCACGATGACCGGGGTGGTGGTCCAGCCGCGCAGGCCGCCCAGCACCTCGATGCCGTCCATATCGGGCAGGCCGAGGTCGAGGATGATGACCTCGGGGTGCTTCTCGGCGGCCGCGCGCAGGGCGGCGGCGCCGGTGGAGGCGGTCGTCACCTCGTAGCCGCGGACCGACAGATTGATGCGCAGGGCGCGCAGGATCTGTGGCTCGTCGTCGACCACCAGCACTTTGATCGGCGCTGCCGCCGCGTTGGTCACCTGTTCTCCTCGGTCGGGTCCCCGGGCTCGTCGCCCCCGGGCAGGTCGATCACCATGGTCAGTCCGCCACCGGGGGTGGGCTCCGCGTGCACGGCGCCTCCCATGGCGTCGACGAAGCCGCGCACCACCGACAGGCCCAGGCCGACACCGGTGGAGGTGTCGCGGTCGCCGAGGCGCTGGAAGGGTTCGAACAGCTGATCCTCCAGGCCGGTCGGTACGCCAGGTCCGGTGTCCACCACCGTAATCGCTACCCGCCGGCCGACCTGCTCGGCCGCCACCCGCACCACGGAATCCTTGGGCGAGTAGCGCGCGGCATTGTCGATCAGATTGGCCAGGACCCGTTCCAGCAGACCGGAATCCGCGCGCACCGCGATGGTGCCGACATCCACCTTCACCCGGTCCATGGTGGTACGGCGCATGCCGCGGGTACCCATGCCCATGAGCGCGTGATGCACCACCTCGTCGAGGTAGACCTTGCGCATCCGCGGCTTGATCACCCCGACGGCCAGGCGCGAGGAGTCGAGCAGATTGCCGACCAGCGCGGTCAGCTGATCCACCGATTCCTCGATGGTCTCCAGCAATTCGGCGGTGTCCTCGGGGGAGAACTCCACATCGTCACTGCGCAGGCTCGACACCGCCGCCTTGGCCGCGGCCAGCGGGGTGCGCAGGTCGTGGCTGACCGCCGACAGCAGGGCACGGCGCAGCTTGTCGGCTTCCATCACCGCCTGCGCGGCGCTGGCCTCGGCGCGCAGCTGTTTCTGCTGTACCAGTCCCGCCGCCTGATTCGCGACCGCGCCCAGCACCAGGCGATCCCCGGAGGTCACGGCTCGTCCTCGCAAGAGCAGCCAGTGCATGTCATCGCCCGCCTCCACCGCGGTCTCGGCGTCGCCGACCCTGGTCGGCGGCTGATCTCCCACCGACGCGATCACCTCGTCGTCGGTGACGAGGCTGACCGCGTCCTGGCCGTAGGTCTCGCGCGCGCGTTCGAGCAGGTCCTGCAGATTCGCGCCATGCAGCACGGAACCCGCGAACAGCGTCAGCAGCTCGGCCTGGCGAGAAGCCTTGCGCGCCTCGGAGGCTCGTTTGGCCGCCACATCCACCAGGGCCGCCACCGCGACCGCCACCAGCAGCAACACCACGATGGTGAGGAAGTTGTCGAGCTGATCGATGGTGAGGCTGTAGCGGGGCTGGGTGAAGAACCAGTTCAGCAGCACCCCGGACAGCAAGGCCGACAACGCCGCCGGAGCGACACCGCCCAGCAGCGCCACCGCGATGACACCGATGAAGAACAGGGCGCTCTCGCCGCTGAGATCCAGCAGCCGATCCAGCCAGAAGTAGGTGATCGCGCAGATCAGCGACGGCACGAACAAGGCCGCCGACCAGGAGCCCAGCTTGCGTTCGCGCCGGGTCAGCGCGGACCAGCGGAAGCCGCCCTTGTTGGATTCCTCGTGGGTCACCATGTGGACGTCGATCTTGCCGGAGTCCTGCACCACGGTGGCGCCGATGCCCTCGTCGATCATGCGCGCCCAGCGCGAGCGCCGGGAGGTGCCCAGCACCAGCTGGGTGGCATTGACCTGCCGTGCGAAATCCAGCAGCGCGGTGGGGACGTCCTCGCCGGTGACGGTGTGCAATTCGGCGTCGAGACCGGTCGCCAGGTCGCGCAGGCGGTGCAGCCGCTGCGTCGAGACTCCGGCCAGGCCGTCGCCGCGCACGATGTGCAGCACGATCAGTTCGGCGCTGGATTTGGCGGCGATGCGGCTGGCGCGCCGCACGATGGTCTCCGATTCCGGGCCGCCGGTCACCGCCACCACGACCCGTTCGCGCGCCTCCCAGGTGGTGGTGATCTGGTGGTCGGCGCGGTATTTGGCGAGCGCGGCGTCGACCTGATCGGCCAGCCACAGCAGCGCGAGCTCGCGCAGCGCGGTCAGATTGCCGGGCCGGAAGTAGTTGCGCAGCGCGGCGTCCACCTTCTCGGCGGCGTACACATTGCCGTGGGACATGCGGCGCCGCAACGCCTCCGGCGTGATGTCGACCAGTTCGACCTGGTCGGCGGCGCGAACCACCCAGTCCGGCACGGTTTCCCGCTGCACCACCCCGGTGATCTGCTCGACCACGTCGTTGAGGCTCTCGAGGTGCTGCACATTGACCGTGGACACCACGTCGATACCCGCGTCCAGCAGGTCCTGCACGTCCTGCCAGCGCTTCTCGTGCTTGCCGCCGGGAATGTTGGTGTGCGCCAGCTCGTCCACCAGCACCACGGCGGGGTGCCGCCGCAACACCGCCTCGACATCGAGTTCGGGCAGCGTCGCGCCGCGGTACTCGACCAGCTTGGGCGGAATGCGCTCGATTCCGGCGAGCAGCTCGGCGGTCTTGCTGCGGCCGTGGGTCTCCACGACGGCGGCCACGACGTCGCGCCCGCGCTCGAGTCGCCGATGGGCTTCGGCGAGCATCGAGTAGGTCTTGCCTACGCCGGGGGCGGCCCCCAGATAGATCCGGAGTTGACCGCGTTTCACTCGTCCATCATCGCGCGAGGTGCGCGGATGCCCTGCGGCGCCATGCGGACGGGTTCGCGGCGGGCTTCGGCGTTGGCCATCACGCGCAGGATGAGCGCGCAACCGAGGAACCCGAAGATCACCATCAGGGTGACGGCGACGTGCGGCACGGTGTCTCCTTGTATGTGTGCGGATGCGCCCGGGGCCGCACGGGCGCGCGGGCGGGCTCTCCACTTCTTACCTCCGATGCTTGCCGAGTCGCCGTTCCTGACGGTTTCTTTACGGCCGTGTCCCGCGTTGTTGACAGGATCCGCGCGCGGGATCGGAGACCGGCCATGTCCTTGAGCCGGAAATAGCTACTGATCAGCTACTATTCGTGACGCGCGTGTCCCATCACCGGTAGTCAGGGGAGCATTTCCAAGTCGAATCCAGCGAGAGGGTGGTCGAATGGCTCGTCGGTATGGAGGATTTCGGACCAGCGCGTCGCGACGCGCTCTGCTGCCGATCGTCGGCGCGATTCCACTGGCCATCGCGGTGACCTGCTCCGTCGCTACCGCTACCGCCACCGCCGACGCCGCGGTCCAACCCGGCGACCCGGCCCCCGTGCTCTTCGAGCAGCTTCGGACCGGCTTGTTGCAGCCCGGCGCGCCGGCGATTCCCGCCGCCATCCTCGATCAGGCGAAGTACGCCGCGGCCGCCGCCCAGGCCGCCGTCGGCGCCGGACCGCACCCGGTCCCCGTCGCCGGCGGCTACTCGGAGAACGCCACCAACCTGAACGTGGGCAGCGGCGCCGCCGGTCTCATCATCGGCGCGCTCGTGGGGGTGGGATCGGGCGCGGTGATCGGGGCCGTGCCGGGAGCACTGGTCGGGGCCGCGGCCGGTGCGGCCGTCGGCGGGGTCGCGGGTGGTCTCGCCATGGGTGTTCCGACCCTGGGAGTGGGTGCGCCCTTCGGGGTCGCGGGTGGCGCCCTCGCGGGGGCCGGCGCCGGTGCCGCGCTCGGTGCGGTGCTCAGTGCGATCGTCGCCGGCGTCACCATCGGCGCCATCGGCGCCGCCGTCGGTTACGAGCTCGGCGCGGGCACCGGGACCGGCAACGCTCTGCAGGGCGGCTGAGCGAGCGACCGCCACCGCCGGCACCAGATCTCGCGTAGGCGGTGTGGGAACCCTAAGCTGACGTCCGTGAATTCCGGGCGGGCAATGGTCGACGGGCGTTTCGAGTTGATCGAACCCCTCGGCAGCGGTGGCATGGGCACGGTGTGGCGGGCGTACGACGTGGCCCTGCACCGCGAGGTGGCGCTGAAGGAAGTGAAGGCCGAGGGCGAGGCCACCGCCGCCGAGGTCCAGCGCGAACGTGTACTGCGCGAAGCCCGCGCCCTGGCCCGCATCACCCACCCCAATGTGGTGGCCATCCACCACATCGTGGACACCCCCGCCGAGCCGCATCCGTGGATCGTCATGGAGTTGGTCGCGGGCGGGTCGCTGGCCGACCGGCTCGGTGAGGGGCCCATGACGCCGGTGCACGCGGCGTTGGCCGGGCGCGGGATTCTGGCCGGATTGCGGGCGGCGCACGCGGTCGGCGTCCTGCACCGGGATGTGAAGCCGCCCAATGTCCTGCTGCGCACCGACGGGTCACCGGTGCTGACCGACTTCGGGATCGCGGCGGTCAACGACCTGACCGGGCTCACCTCCACCGGCAGTGTCGTCGGCTCCCTGCCCTACGTCGCCCCCGAACGCCTGCAGGGCCACGAGGGCAACCCCGCTTCCGACCTCTGGTCGCTGGGCCTGGTGCTGTTCGCCGCCGTCGAGGGCTACCAGCCCATGCGCCGCGACACCGACGTCGCGACCCTCGCGGCCGTTCTCATGGGCTCGGTCCCGCCCCCACGCCAGGCCGGCCCCCTCACCCCGGTGCTGCAAGCCCTGCTGGTCCCCAACCCCGGCCACCGCCCGCCCGCCGACCAGATCGACCACATGCTCGCCCAGGTGATCGCCACCGGCGACACCGCCCCGGAACAGCTTGCCCGCCAGCAGCCTTCGGGCGCGCACGGCACCGTGACCGCCCCGCAGGATCTGACCCCGCAACCCCCGGTGTTCCTGGCCGGGCAGTCGCACCCGGGATTCGCGACGGCGGCTCAGCCGCAAGCGTTTCCGGCGACTCCGCCCCCGCAGGGATTCGCGACGACCGTTCAGCACCCCGGTGGCTCCACCGCACCGCAGGCGTTCGTGCCGATGTCGCCGAACCCCACACCTGGTGCACCGCAACGTAATACGCGGCCATGGATCTTCGCTGGCGTCGGCGTGGGCCTGGCCGCCGCCGTGGTCGCCGCCACCGCCCTGTGGCCCTCCTCCGGCGACGCCGGCGGATCGGGTCTGCCCACCGGACCGGCCGACCCCAGCGGCATCGTGCTCAGCAGCGACGTCGCCCTACCCACGGTCATCGCGCCCACCACGGTCAAAGGCGCTCCCGCCGTCGACCTGCTGACCCCCGACGGCATCCGGAAGGCGATCGCTGCCCTGGAGAAGGCCACCGGCGGAAAGCAATTCACCGAAACCACGATCTACCCCGAGTAGGTCGGCACCGGCGCGCCACTCCCGAACGAGCCCAATCACTACGACAAGTTCCAATACCGCAACGGCGCGGCCACGCGCCAAGGAGCCGGCGGTCAGACCGAATCCACGATCGAGCTCGCCTCGATCAACTGGGACATCCTCCCCGACCTGCTCGCCACCGCCGCCCAGCAGCTGAAACTCGCCAACCCGACCAGTCGCTACATCATCGTCGACGCGACCTCGCCGCTGACCAAGCAGCCCGGTCTGCGCGTCTACTTCTCCGACGCATACAAAGGGGGCGGCTACATGGCCACCACCCTCGACGGCACCATCGTCAAGACCTTCGTGAATTGATCACGCCGCCACGCCGGCCTCGATGCCGCCGGTCTGCGCGGTGAAGGGCCACTAGGGTCCTCCGCTTCGGTCGATGGCGATCTCGTCGTGCTCACGGTGAGCGTAGTGCCAGGTCCTGACGCTTTCCTGACGGATCCGGGCGGTATTTCGACGACCTGGGAACGACGCGCGGAGCGACGCTGTAAGCGGAGCGTCAACGCGCCCGCCTGGGACGCTAAGAAGGCGTAAAGGTCCTCGAATAGGGGCTTATCGGGCGCTTGACTCACTCCGGCGCGTCTTGGGACGTGCCGTTCAGAGAGAGGTTCGAGAGATGTCCGTCGTGGTGTTCACGGTGCTGACGGTGGCGATTTTCGCCCTGTTCGGCTTGATCCAACGCGGGGTGGAGCGGCTGTGACTCAGAACATTGTGGGTCTGATTCTGGCCGTGGGGATCGCTGTCTACCTGGTGGCGGCGCTGCTGTATCCGGAGAGGTTCTAGTGAGCACGACTACTGCGGGGATCCTGTTCGCGGTATCCCTCATCATCGCGCTGGCCGCGGTGCATGTGCCGCTGGGCGATTACATGTACCGGGTCTACAGCGGCGAGAAGCACAACAAGGCCGAACGGGGCGTTTATCGGCTGATCGGCGTCCAGCCGGGCGTCGAGATGACCTGGGCGGTGTACGCGCGCAGCGCGCTGGCCTTCTCGGCCATCAGCGTGCTGGTGTTGTTCTTCCTGCAGCTGGTTCAGGGCAAACTGCCACTGCACCTGAATGATCCGGGCACGAAGATGACTCCGGACCTGGCGTGGAACACCGCCATCAGCTTCGTCACGAATACCAACTGGCAGAACTACGCCGGGGAATCGACGCAGGGGCATGTGGTTCAGGCCGTGGGCCTGTCGGTGCAGAACTTCGTCTCGGCGGCCGTCGGTATGGCCGTGGCGGTCGCGCTGGTGCGCGGCTTCGCCCGGCACCGCACCGGCGAACTGGGCAACTTCTGGGTGGATCTGGTGAGGGGAACCACCCGAATCCTGTTGCCGCTGGCCGTGTTCTTCGCGCTCGTGCTGGTCGCGGGCGGCGTGATCCAGAACCTGCACGTGTACGACCAGATCGCGCGGACGGTCGGCAACACCGGTTCGCAAACCCTGCCGGGCGGACCCGTCGCCGGCCAGGAGGCGATCAAGCTGCTCGGCACCAACGGCGGCGGATTCTTCAACGCGAACTCCGCGCACCCGTTCGAGAATCCGACCGGGTGGACCAACTGGGTCGAGATCTTCATGCTGCTGGTGATCAGCTTCTCGCTGCCGCGCACCTTCGGCCGCATGGTCGGATCCCCCAAGCAGGGTGTGGCCATCGCCGCCGTCATGGCGACCCTGGCCGTGCTCAGTCTGACCGTGATGAACATCTTCCAGTTGCAGCATCACGGCACTGTGCCGTCCGCGATCGGCGCGTCCATGGAAGGCGTGGAAACCCGCTTCGGCGTATCGAATTCGGCGACCTTCGCCACCGCGACCACCCTCACCTCCACCGGTGCCGTGGACTCGGCGCACGACTCGTACACCAGCCTCGGCGGCATGATGACCATGTTCAATATGCAGCTCGGTGAGGTCGCCCCCGGCGGTACCGGGTCGGGTCTGTACGGGATGCTGATCCTCGCGGTCATCACCGTGTTCGTGGCGGGCCTGATGGTCGGCCGCACCCCGGAGTACCTGGGCAAGAAGATCACTCCGAAGGAGATCAAGCTCGCCGCGGCCTACTTCCTGGTGACGCCGTTGATCGTGCTGACCGGAACCGCTGTCGCGATGGCCCTGCCGGGGGAACGCGCGAGTATGGCGAATTCGGGTCCGCACGGGCTTTCGGAAGTGTTGTACGCCTTCACTTCCGCGGCCAACAACAATGGTTCGGCCTTCGCCGGCCTGTCCGGCAATACCGTGTGGTGGAACACCGCACTCGGTCTGGCCATGGTGTTCGGCCGTTTCATTCCCATGATCTTCGTGCTGGCGCTGGCCGGTTCGCTGGCGGCGCAGGGGCACACCCCGGCCTCCGAGGGCACGCTGCCGACGCATCGGCCGCAGTTCGTCGGCATGGTCGCGGGCGTCACCGTCATCCTGGTCGCGCTCACCTTCCTGCCGATGCTGGCGCTCGGCCCGCTCGCTGAAGGAATCCACTCATGAGCACTCCCACTCTCGATTCGGCGCCCGCGCAGACGGCGCACAGCAATCCGAAACGCGGTGTGTCAGCGGGGTTGTTCGACCCGAAGATGCTGATCAAGTCGCTGCCGGACGCGTTGAAGAAGCTGGATCCGCGCGTCATGTGGCGCAATCCGGTGATGCTGATCGTCGAGATCGGCGCGGTCTGGACCACCATCCTGGCCATCGCGAATCCGACGTTCTTCGCCTGGGCCATCGTCGTCTGGCTGTGGCTGACGGTCATTTTCGCCAACCTGGCCGAGGCCGTGGCCGAGGGCCGTGGCAAGGCGCAGGCGGACACGCTGCGCAAAGCCAAGACCGACACCGTCGCTCGCCGCCTCGCGAACTGGTCGCCCGGCGCGCGCGTCGTCGAGGAGCGGGTGGCCGCTCCGGAACTGCGGCGCGGCGACTACGTGGTCGTCGAGGCGGGCCAGGTCATCCCCGGTGACGGCGATGTCGTGGAAGGCATTGCCTCCGTGGACGAATCGGCCATCACCGGCGAATCCGCCCCTGTCATCCGCGAATCCGGCGGTGACCGGTCGGCGGTGACCGGCGGCACCACGGTGCTGTCGGACCGCATCGTCGTCCAGATCACCCAGGAGCCCGGCGGCTCGTTCATCGACAAGATGATCGCGCTGGTCGAGGGCGCGTCGCGGCAGAAGACGCCGAACGAGATCGCGCTCAATATCCTGCTGGCCGCGCTGACCATCATCTTCGTGTTCGCGGTGGCGACCTTGCAGCCGCCCGCCATCTTCTCGAAGGCCAACAACCCTGGCGTGCTGGACAATCCGGCCCTGGACGGCAATGGCGTCACCGGTATCGTGCTGGTCTCGCTGCTCGTCTGCCTGATCCCGACGACCATCGGCGCACTGCTGTCGGCCATCGGCATCGCGGGCATGGACCGCCTGGTGCAGCGCAATGTGCTGGCCATGTCCGGGCGCGCCGTGGAGGCCGCGGGCGACGTGAACACCCTGCTGCTGGACAAGACCGGCACCATCACCCTGGGCAACCGCCAGGCCTCGGACTTCGTGCCGATGCCCGGCGTCACCGCCGACGAATTGGCCGACGCCGCACAGCTTTCCAGCCTCGCGGACGAGACGCCCGAGGGCCGCTCGATCGTCGTCTATGCCAAGGTGGCGTACAACAAGCGTGAGCGCACCCCCGGCGAGCTGACCGGCGCGACCTGGGTGGAGTTCACCGCCCAGACCCGTATGTCGGGTGTGGATCTGTCCGACGGACACCAATTGCGCAAGGGCGCGGCCAGCGCGGTCACCGAATGGGTGCGCGCGCACGGCGGCGAGATCCCGAGCCAGGTGGGCGAGACCGTCGACGGTATCTCCGCGTCCGGCGGCACCCCGCTGGTGGTCGCGGAGATCAAGCAGGACACCGCCAAGCTGCTCGGCGTCATCCATCTCAAGGATGTGGTGAAGCAGGGCATGCGGGAGCGCTTCGACGAGATGCGCCGCATGGGCATCCGCACCGTCATGATCACCGGCGACAATCCGTTGACCGCCAAGGCCATCGCCGACGAGGCGGGCGTGGACGACTTCCTCGCGGAGGCGACTCCCGAGGACAAGCTCGCGCTCATCAAGAAGGAGCAGGCCGGCGGCCGCATGGTCGCCATGACCGGTGACGGCACCAATGACGCGCCCGCGCTCGCGCAGGCCGACGTGGGTGTCGCCATGAACACCGGAACGTCCGCCGCCAAGGAGGCGGGCAATATGGTGGACCTCGATTCCGACCCGACCAAGCTGATCGAGATCGTCGAGATCGGCAAGCAGCTGCTGATCACGCGTGGCGCCCTCACCACGTTCTCGATCGCCAACGACATCGCCAAGTACTTCGCGATCATTCCCGCGTTGTTCGTGTCGCTGTTCCCGGGCCTGGATCTGCTGAACGTGATGCGGCTGCACTCGCCGCAGTCGGCGATCCTGTCGGCGGTCATCTTCAACGCCCTGGTCATCGTGGCGCTGATCCCGCTGTCACTGCGCGGCGTGAACTACCGGCCGTCGAGCGCGTCGAAACTGTTGAGCCGCAACCTCTACATCTACGGACTCGGTGGCATCATCGCGCCGTTCATCGGGATCAAGCTCATCGACCTTGTCATTCAATTCTTCCCGGGGATGTCCTAATGCGTATGTCAGCCTGGATCAGGCAGCACATCGCGGCGCTGCGAGCGCTGCTGGTGCTCTCCGTGATCACCGGAATCATCTATCCCGCCGTCGTTCTCGGTGTCTCGCAGCTGCCGGGCCTGAAGGACAAGGCGAACGGCTCGCTGATCGAGCGGGACGGCAAGGTCGTCGGGTCCAGCCTGATCGGTCAGGCCTTCACCGACGCCAAGGGCAACGCGCTGGTGCAGTACTTCCAGACGCGGCCGTCCAATGCGGCGTGGTCCGACGAGAGCACCGACGGCTACAACGCGCTGAACTCCGCCTTCGGCAATATGGGCCCGGAGTCCACCGTGGACACCCTGGACGCACAGGACCCGAGCAAGGACAAGCTCAGCCTGCTGAGCACGGTCTGCTCGCGCAGCGCGGCGGTCGGCAAGCTGGAGGGTGTGGACGGCAGCCGTCCGTACTGCACCTCCGGCGGCGTCGGCGCGGTGCTGGCGGTCATGGGCGAGCGTGACGCGCACGGCCTGGTTACCCACCCGACCAAGGTGATCAGCGTCAACGAGGCGTGCTCGACCGATCCGAAGCACGAGACCACCCCGTTCCAGGCGGCGTACGAGGGGGTCGAGGTGGAGTGCGCCAAGCGCGGCGAGGACTACTCCGCCGGTCAGATCGTGCCGATCCGCGGCGACGCCTCGGCCGACACCCCGGTGCCGACCGACGCCGTCACCGCCTCGGCCTCCGGGCTGGACCCGCAGATCTCCCCGGAGTACGCGGCCATCCAGGTGGCGCGGGTCGCCAAGGCGCGTAACGTCTCTGTCGACCAGATCAAGTCGCTGGTGGATGCCCACCGCAGCGGCCGGGCCCTGGGCTTCCTGGGGGAGCCCACGGTCAATGTCGTCGAGCTGAACTACGACTTGGACGGCAAGTACCCGTTCAAGGGTTGATCAGCCGATTCCCGGGGTCCGGTCGCCTCGCTCACGAGGGCGACCGGGCCCCTTGGCGTTTCGCTACTTCTCCGGGACGCACGAGGTCGGGTTGGGCAGTTCGCCGCACGGGGTGTTGCCGTGTGACCGCAGCACGTCCTTGCCGGTGCCGCCGGTGAGGAAGCGCAGGAACGACGCCGCCAGGGAATCGGCGGGAAGTTCGCCGTTGCTGTAGGCGTATTCGACGCTCCAGAACGGATAGGTGTGGTCGAGTACCTGGTCGCGGGCGGGGGTGTGGCCGTCGATGGTCACCGCCTTCACCCCGGAGGTCTTGGCGATGTCGGAGTACTCGCTGTATCCGATCGCACCGGGCAGCTCGGCCACGGTTTTGAGCATGTCGTTGGTGACGGGGGCCTCGCAGAACGCCACCCCCGGCGGGTTGGTGGCCGCCAGGGTGCGGCAGCTGGTGGCGGCCGGCGCCGGCGGCTGGTCGTCGCCGAGCACATGCTTGCGGAAGGTCTCGCGGGTGCCCGAGCCCAGCGGCCGATTCACCACGCGCACCGGCAGGTCCGGGCCGCCGACCAGCTGCCAGTTGTCGACGCGGCCCGCGTAGATATCGCGAATCTGCGGCACGGACAGGTCGTGGACGCCGACGCCCGCGTTGACGATCACGCCGAACAGCGACAGGGCCAGTGTGCGGGGGAGCAGCTTCGGATAGCCGACGCCCTTGGGGCCGTCGGTGATGGCGAGCAGGCCCGGATTGTCCTTGCCGTCCTCGTCCACCCGGGTCAAACCCCGTTCGCTGCCGTCGAATTCGAAGGCGAACTCGGCCTGGGAGCAGCGTGCGGCGTACCCGGCCGCGGCGTCGCGCACGGCCGGCGCGAAGGCGGTGGAACCCACCAGGGTGAGCTTGCCGGACGCGCAATCGGCGGCGGTGGCGCTCTTGTCGCCCAGGCCGGTGAAGAACTGCACCGCGATGACCACCACCAGGAATCCGGTGAGCCACAGCAGTTTCGGCGAGACGCCGCTGCGGCTGCGCGTCTCGGCGACCCGGCCGCCCTTCAGCTTGGCCCGCACCACCGGCGGCGGGTAGTCCCCGGCGCCCGCGGTCCGCTGCAGGATGGCCAGGATCTTGTAGTGGTCGCCCCGATCCATCGGCACCTTGGGCAGGTCGATGATGCCGGTCCGCTGCCGGGTGTCCTCGCGGCTGCCGATCCCGGTGCCCGGGGCGAGACTGTCTCCCATGGCGGCATCCGATAATTCGGTCACCGCCATGCCGATGATCCGCCGATGCGGGAAGTGCACATGCAGCCCCACCCGCTCGGCATCCGGCGACGCGTAATCCGTGCCGTCGATATCGGTGAGCCCGTTGTTCTCGATGCGCACCAGCACCACCGACAGATCCTGCAGATCCGGTGCGGCGCCGTCGCCCGCGGGCCGCAGCTGCGGCAGCACGCCCGGGAACACCGACTCGATCTCCCCGGTGACGGGCGTGTCCATCTGCACCCGATACCCGAGCCGCTTGCGTCCCACCAGCACGAATTCCCAGACGAAGGCGACGATCGGCACCGTGATACCGATGAGCGCCAGCACGATGTCGAGCGGAAAGCCGTTCACCGAAACCCCGAATTCCGTTGTCCTGTCGCGTCATCGGTAGACCCTACTGACCCGGGTATGGAATCGGTAAAGATGGGGAACTCGGACCCGCGCCGCAGGCCCTAGAACCGCCGCGCACCACAGATTTTCGATCCTTGGCGGTGCCGTGTCGCGGAATAGCGTTGACAGGCCGGACGGGCATGTGGCTGGCTGGCCGTATGGGGCGTATCGACGGAACCGGTCGCGGCGACGGCGGATCCGGCGGGGTCAGGGTGGCGGCGGTGGGTGATCTGCACCTGCGGGAAACCCTGCGCGGCCGGTTCCGGCCGGCCCTGCTGGAATTGGGCGAACGGGCGGACGTGCTGTTGCTGGGGAGCTGACGCGGCCGCGCGAGGCGTAAACCCGTCGCGGGTATTCTTTTACGCAATCTGTACTCATGGCGTGCCGGGAAGTCTGGTCGGCCGGTCCGAAACCTCGGGCCGTAGGGTCCGACCTGGGAGTTTCCATGCGCCGCCGGTTTTCGATCTTGACGTATATTGCTGCGGTGAACGCTCGGCCATCCGCCGTATCCTGCAGTTATGCATGCTGCTCAGATTGCCGAGGAATATCCGGTGATCGACCTGGACTCCGACGCGATCGACGCCGCGCGGCTCCTGGCCGAGCATCGGCTGCCGGGCATCCTGGTGACCGACGCCGACGGATCGCCGCATTCGGTGCTGCCCGCCTCGCAGGTGGTGTTGTTCATCATCCCGAAGTATGTGCAGGACGATCCGTCGCTGGCCGGGGTGCTGAACGAGTCCATGTGCGGTCAGGTGGTGAAGCGGTTACGCGGCAAGAAGGTCCGCGACGTGATTCCCGAGTGGCTGACCAAGATCCCGGCCGCCAAGGCGGACGACAATATCGTCGAGGTCGCGGCGCTCATGGCGAAATACAAGTCGCCGCTGGTGGCGGTGCAGGACGGCGAGCAGCTGCTCGGCGTGATCACCTCCTCGCGGCTGCTGGAAGTGGCGCTGGCGAACTGAGCCCGCCGGGGCGGCGGCCGTGAACGTCGCCATCGCGATCGCGGTCTTCACGATCGCCTATGTGCTGATCGCCTCCGAACGCATCCACAAGACCGTGGCAGCGCTGGTCGGCGGCGGCACGGTCATCGCCGTCGGCATCATGGACTCCGACGACGTCTTCTACTCCCACGAGACCGGCATCGACTGGAACGTCATCTACCTGCTGCTTGGGATGATGATCATCGTCGGGGTGCTGCGGCAGACCGGCGTCTTCGAATACGTCGCCATCTGGGCGGCCAAGCGCGCCAAGGGTTCCGCGCTGCGGGTGATGATCCTGCTGGTACTCATCACCGCCACCGCGTCGGGGTTCCTGGACAATGTCACGACCGTGCTGCTCATCGCCCCGGTCACCTTGCTGGTGTGCGAGCGGCTCGAGGTATCGCCGACGCCGTTCCTCATCGCCGAGGTGCTGGCCTCCAATATCGGCGGCGCGGCCACCCTGATCGGCGATCCGCCCAACATCATCATCGGCAGCCGGGCGGGCCTGTCGTTCAATGACTTCTTCCTCAACCTGACCCCGATCGTGCTGATCGAGCTGGCGGTGTTCACGCTGCTGCTGCCGCGGCTGTTCCGGGGCTCCTTCGACGTCGATCCCGAGCGCGCGGCCGACATCATGGCGTTGAACGAGCGCGAGGCGATTCGCGATCCGCGTTTGCTGATCAAATGCGGAATTGTGCTGACCGCCGTTTTCGCGGGATTCTTCGGCCACCCGATCTTCCACCTGGAGCCGTCGCTGGTCGCATTGCTGGGCGCGGGCGCGCTGGTGCTGATTTCCGGTCTGCCGCAACGTGATTACCTGTCCGCGGTGGAATGGGAGACGCTGCTGTTCTTCGCCGGTCTGTTCGTGATGATCGGGGCGCTGGTGAAAACCGGTGTGATCGGCCGCTTGGCGAAATTCGCGACCGAACTCACCGGCGGAAACGCGCTCGTGGCAACCATGCTGATACTGGTGGTCTCGGCGGTGCTGTCGGGTGTCATCGACAACATCCCGTACGTGGCGACCATGAGCCCACTGGTGGCGGAGCTGGCCGAGCACGTCGACCAGCCCGGCCGGGCGGACGCGCTGTGGTGGGCGCTGGCGCTGGGCGCGGATTTCGGTGGCAATCTCACAGCAGTCGGGGCCAGCGCGAACGTGGTGATGCTCGGGATCGCGCGGCGCTCGGACCATCCGATCTCGTTCTGGGAATTCACCCGCAAGGGCATTCTGGTGACGGCTGTCACTATTGTGGTGGCCGCGCCCTATCTCTGGCTGCGCTATTTCGCATTCGCCTGACCAGCGCAAAAGGGCGCATTCCGGACACCTCCTGTGTGGCGATTGGGGTTTTTCGCGGACCCTGACCGACAATGGCAGCCGCCATGTCCATATCCAGCACCGATCATCCGACCGCGCCCGATCGCGACCGCCAGCCGGTCCCGGGCGCCCCCGTCAGGCCCGGCTCCTACCGACACGATCTGGACGGCCTGCGCGGCGTAGCTATCGCCCTGGTGGTCGCCTTCCACATCTGGGCGGGACGGGTGTCGGGCGGCGTGGACGTGTTCCTGGTGCTGTCGGGCTTCTTCTTCACCGGCATGCTGGTGCGCCGCGCCGACACCGGTTCGGTCGGTGTGCTGCGGACCGCGCGGCGCACGCTGCGCAGGCTGCTGCCCGCCATGGTGGTGGTGCTGGCCGCGGTGGTGGCGGCCGCGGTGGTGCTGCTCCCGTACACCCGCTGGTCCGATATCGCGGGGCAGACGCTGGCTTCGCTGTTCTACTACCAGAACTGGTATCTGGCGCTGTCCTGGTCGGACTATCTGGCCGCGGATCCATCGGTGAGCCCGTTGCAGCATCTGTGGTCGATGTCGGTGCAGGGGCAGATGTATCTGGCGCTGCTGCTGGTGGTGGCGCTGGTGGCGGCGGCGCTGCGGCCGGCGCGGACCTGGAAACCCGCTGCCGCGCATCCGATCCTGCGGCGGCTGGGCCGCGACGGGCTGCTCCGCGCGACGCTCGCGGTGGTGTTCGCGGTCGTCGCCGTGATCTCGTTCAGCTATGCCGCCGAGGGCGTTTCGACCCAGCAGGGCTGGAACTACTACGACACCTTCGCACGCGCCTGGGAACCGCTCGCGGGCGCGTTGCTCGCGCTCGGCGCTCCGCTGGTCCGGCTGCCCACCCCGGCCCGGGAAGCGCTGGCCTGGATGGGAATCGGGGCGATCGCCTGCTGCGGCTGGCTGGTCAACGGCGTGCTGGTGTTCCCGGGCCCGGCCGCCCTGATCCCCGTGCTGGCCACGGCCGCACTGATTCTCGCGGGCGGGGGCCGCGACACCGCCGAGCAGCCGCTGGTCAACCGAGTGCTGGCCACCGGTCCGATCGTCGGGCTGGGTGGCTTCGCGTACGCGCTGTACCTGTGGCACTGGCCGATTCTGATCTTCTACCTGGGTGAACAGCATCAGCGCCGGGCCGGAGCGCTGGACGGTCTGGTCATCATCGTGGTGTCGCTGCTGCTCGCCTACGTGACCCATCATCTGGTCGAGGAGCCGCTGCGGGAGCGGGCCAAGCCCGCCGCGCCGCAGCGCGGTCGCGTGGCGGCCGGGCTCGAGCGTCTGCTCGCGGGTACCGGTCCCGGTCGTCTGCTCATGCTCCCGGTCCGCCTGCTGGCCGGGCGGGCCGGTCTGCTCACCGGTATCGCGGTCACGACCGTCGGTGCGCTGCTGCTGGGTTCGACGGTGGCGTGGCAGTGGAGCAACGGCGCGAAGGCGCACGCGGTCGGCCGGCTGGATCCCGCGAAGTACCCGGGCGCGGCGGCCCTCACCGATCACGCCCTGGTGCCGCGCGCCCCCATGCGCCCCACCACCGAGGAAGCCCCCGCCGACATCGCCTATCCCACCCGCGACGGCTGCATCTCCGACTTCGACACCCGCGCGGTGATCACCTGCACCTACGGTGACCACGACGCCCACCGCACCATCGCCGTGGTCGGCAATTCCCATGCCGAGCACTGGATTCCGGCGCTGCAGCTGCTCGGCGAGCAGCACCGTTTCCGCGTCGTCGTCTACCTGAAGATGGGCTGCCCGCTCACGGTCGCCGAGGAGCCCATGTACAAGGGCCAGCAGAACCCCGACTGCAAGGACTGGTCCGCCGAGGTGATCGACCGCCTGGGCATCGAGCAACCCGACTACGTCTTCACCACCGCCACCCGGCCCAGCGACAATGGCGGCGACGAGACCCCGCAGGACTACATCGACGTGTGGTCGGCCCTGTCCGATCGCGGCCTGCAGGTCATCGGCATCCGCGATACCCCGTGGTTGCGCCGCAACGGCATCCGCTACCGCGCCATCGACTGCCTGGCCGGCGGCGGCGACCGGGTCACCTGCGGGCTGAAGCGCTCCGAGGCCCTCTCGCCCCAGAACCCCGCCGAGGGCCCCGCCTCCGCCTTCCCGAACCTGCATCTGATCGACCCCAACGACGCGGTCTGCGAACCCGAGGTCTGCGCGGTCGTCGAGGGCAATATCCTCGTCTACCACGACGAACACCATTTGACCGCAAGCTATTCGCGGTCGCTGGCCCCCGAGCTCGGGCGCGAGCTGCGCCCGATCCTCGGCTGGTGGTGATCGCGTCCGGCGCTAGTCGCCCAGCGGTTCCATTCGCAGCGGCACGCCGATCCGGTTCCACAGGTTGATCTGCGCGGTCACCGCGACCAGTCCCGCCCGCGGGCCCTCGTCGAAGTGCTTCTCGACGCCCGCCCAGATCTCGTCGCTCACCCCGTGCGCGCCGAGTCGCGTGGCGGCCTCGGCGTATTCCAGCGCCGCCTGCTCGGCCGGGGTGAACAGCGCCGATTCCCGCCACGCGTTGAGGTGCCAGAGCCGCCGTTCGGTCTCGCCCAGCTTGCGGGCCTCGGTCGAGTGCATGTCGACGCAGAACAGGCATCCGTTGATCTGGGAGACCCGGATCTTCACCAGCTCGCGCACGGTGGCGTCGAGCGGGCCGCGCCGGATCGCGGTCTCGGCGGCGATCCAGGCCTGGTAGACCTCGGGGGCCGCCTCGTGCATGGTCAATCGCGACATGGTGTCGTCCTTCCTGGGATGGTGTGCACCCCTTGGACGAGACAGGTCCCGCGGACGTGACGGGCGGGCGGCTGTGGCCTCGATCACGCGGACGGTACGGCGGTCGCGCTGCCGTTGCCTTGCAATAGCCGAAATTGGCCGAAACACCCCAAGGCGGACAATAATCCGCACGTGGGAACAGTTCTACTGATCGCCGTGAGTCTGTTGTGCTTCGTCACCGGACCCGCGTTGGCGCTGGTTATCGTGGCCGCGGTGCGGGGGTCTACCCGGCATGTCGCCGCCGAACTCCGGCGTGGCGGGGGTGAATCGGGTTCCGGCGGACCTGTCACGCGATCCACCGGAACCCGATCCGGCACCGGTCACCCCTGAGCCGGTGCGCGGGCGAGCCCGCTACGGCCGCGTCAGTGAGGCGTAGCGGGCAATGTGCTGGTCGGTGGTGCCGAACTCGTACTGGACGGCGGTCAGGCGTTTGAAGAAGTGGCCGATGGCGAGTTCCTCGGTCATGCCCATGGCGCCGTGCAGCTGCACCGACTCCTGGCCGATGCGGCGGGCGGCGCGGCCCACGGTGGCCTTGGCGGCCGAGGCCGCGCGGGCCCGCTCGGCGGCGGGGGCGTTCAGCTTCAGGGTCACCAGATGCGTTGCGGCCACGGCCTGTTCGAGCTCCAGCAGCATGTCCACCATCCGGTGCTGCAGCGCCTGGAAGCTGCCGATCGGGACGCCGAACTGGCGGCGCTGCTTGGCGTAGGCGACGGTGTCGTCGACCACCTTGCGCATGGCCCCGACCGCCTCCGCGCACACCGCCGCGATGGCCTCGTCCACGGTCGCGGCGATCGCCTCGCCCGCGGACGCGAGCAGCAGGGCGTCGGCGGGGACGCGCACACCGTCGAAGCTCAGGTCGGCGGCCTGGCGCTCGTCGATGGTGCGGTAGGCGCGCGCGGTCAGGCCCGCGGGCGGCGCGGCCGGATCGACATCGACGGCGAACAGGGCGATCTCGCCGTCCGCGACCGCCGTCACCAACAGGTGGGTGGCCAGCGGGGCCGCGGTCACCACCGTCTTCTCGCCGGTGATCACCCAGTCGTCGCCGTCGCGCACCGCCGTGGCCGCCACCGCGGTGTAGTCGTAGCCGGAACGCGGTTCCAGTGCGGCGAATCCGGTCACCACCGCACCGGCGGCGATGCCCGCCAGCAGGTCCTCGGCGCGCTTGCCGGCGGCGCGGCGCAGCAGGCCGCCGCCCACCACCACGGTGTCCACGTAGGGCTCCAGCACCAGGGCCGCGCCCAGGGCCTCGGCGATGATCATGGTCTCGACCGGTCCGCCGCCGATGCCGCCCGCCGACTCCGGCAGGCTCGCACCGAGAATCCCGACCTCCTCGGCCAGGCCGCGCCAGATCTCCGGCTGCCACCCGGCCCCGGTGCGCGCCGCGGCCCGGCTCGCCTCCAGGGGGTAGCGGGCCGTCAGGAACTCGGTGACGGTGTCGCGCAGCAGTTCTTGTTCCGCGGTGAAAGAGAAGTCCATGTCACAGTCCCAGGGTGGCTTTGGCGATGATGTTGCGCTGAATCTCGTTGCTGCCGGCGTAGATCGAGCCGGCGCGGTCGTTGAAGTACCGCAGCGGGGCGACCGCCTGCCATTCCTCGCCCGCGACGAAACCGTCGGCGGGCGGGGTGAAGTCGGCGATCGGGCCGCCCGGCATGGTGGCGTGCGGCTGGTAGGCGCGGCCGCGCGGACCGGCCGCCTCCAGCGCCAGCTCGGTGAGCGCCTGGCTCAGCTCGGTACCCAGGATCTTGAGCGTGGACGCCGCCGGGCCCGGATCCTTGCCGCTGGAAACCAGTGCGAGGGTGCGGTATTCGAGGATCTCCAGCACATCGGCGCGCAGCCGGGCATCGGCCAGTTTGGCGGCGAAGGCGGGATCGTCGATGAGCGCGCCGCCGCCCGGGGCGACCTGCTCGGTCGCGGCCTGGGCCAGCTCCTCGGCCATCACCTGCAGGGCCGGGGCCACCGCGCCGCCGCCGCGCTCGAAGTTGAGCAGGAACTTGGCCACGGTCCAGCCGTCGTCGATCTGCCCCAGCACGTTCGCCTTCGGCACCCGGACCTGATCGAAGAACACCTGGTTCTGCACCTGCTCGCCGGAAGTCATGACCAGCGGCCGGATCTCGATGCCCGGGGTGCGCATATCGATCAGCAGGAAGGTGATGCCCTGTTGCTTCTTGGCCTGCTTGGAGGTGCGGACCAGGGCGAAGATCCAGTTCGCCTCGGTGGCGTGGGTGGTCCAGATCTTGGAGCCGGTGACCACCAGGTCCTCGCCGTCGGCGACCGCGGCCATGGACAGCGAGGCCAGGTCCGAACCGGCCTCGGGCTCGGAATAGCCCTGGCAGAAGAAGACCTCGCCGGTGAGGATGCCGGGCAGGAAGAAGTCCTTCTGCTCCGGGGTGCCGAACGCCATGATCGCGTGCGAGACCATGCGAATTCCCATGGGGGACAGGTTCGGCGCCCCGGCCAGGGTGCATTCGCGGCCGAAGATGTAGTGCTGGGTGAGGCTCCAGGCGCAGCCGCCGTACTTCACCGGCCAGGCCGGGGCGGCCCAGCCGCGCTCGTGCAGGATGTGCTGCCACTGCATGCTGGCCTCGTGGTCCGGGTAGACGCTGGTCGCCAACCGTCCCGCTCGGCGTAGATCGTCGGTTAACTTTTCGTCGAGAAAGCTGCGCACTTCATCACGAAACGCCAGATCAGCAGGCGACCAGTCAAGGTCCACGATGACTCCTTGTCCGAGAACTGGCACCAACCATCTCACCGCATCCCCCCTGCTGGCAAATGTGCTGGCACCCGCCATCACTTGAATCCCTTGAACATTCCAATGTGGAGGTTTATCCTGGATTAACGTTCCACAATGGAATATCCGGCAGTGCCCGACCGTTAAGGATCGACATGGACATCACCACCGGCACCCGCGCCTCCGGCGCCGAACGCGCCCAGATCGCCGATCTGCTGGGCCGCCACCTGTCCGAAGGCCGCCTGGACCTCGCCGAATACAACGACCGCCTCACCAGCGTCTACGCCACCACCACCCGCGAAGACCTCCAGCTGGTCCTGCGGGACCTGCCCAAACTCCCGAAGGCCGTTGCGCCGCAGACCACTTCGCGCACCCGGCTGCCGCTGTGGCAGCGGATCGAGGGCAGCGCCTGGCTCGGGGTGAGCCTGCTGTGCCTGTTCATCTGGGCCGCGATCTCGGTGGCCGCGGGCGAATTCACCTACCCCTGGCCCATCTGGGTCATCGGCCCCTGGGGCGCGGTGCTGATCTTCCGCGTCGTCATGGGCTGGGAATCGGCCGCCTGGAACCGCTACCGCGCCCGCTGACCCGCGACCCGGATGGCGCCGTGGCGCAGAAGGGACGCGGGGTCGGCATACTCGGGGCAATCTTCGGGGAGCGGGTAGTCTGAGCCGCTGTGCACCTGAAGAGTCTGACGTTGAAGGGGTTCAAGTCCTTCGCGTCCGCGACGACGTTGCGATTCGAGCCGGGGATCACCTGTGTGGTGGGGCCCAACGGGTCGGGCAAGTCGAACGTCGTCGACGCGCTCACCTGGGTGATGGGTGAGCAGGGCGCGAAAGCGCTGCGGGGCGGGAAGATGCAGGACGTCATCTTCGCCGGTACCGCGGGCCGCGCCCCGCTCGGTCGTGCCGAAGTCACGCTGACCATCGACAACTCCGACGGGGTGCTGCCCATCGAGTACTCGGAAGTGTCGATCACCCGCCGCATGTTCCGCGACGGCGCGGGCGAGTACGAGATCAACGGCAACTCCTGCCGGTTGATGGACGTGCAGGAACTGCTGTCGGACTCCGGTATCGGCCGCGAGATGCACGTCATCGTCGGTCAGGGGCAGCTCTCGGCGATCCTGGAGTCGCGGCCGGAGGATCGGCGAGCCTTCATCGAGGAGGCCGCGGGCGTGCTCAAGCACCGCCGCCGCAAGGAGAAGGCGGTCCGCAAGCTGGACGCCATGCAGGCCAATCTGGCCCGTCTCACCGACCTCACCACCGAACTGCGCCGCCAGCTCAAGCCGCTGGGCCGGCAGGCCGAGGTGGCGCGTCGCGCCGCGACCGTCCAGTCCGAACTGCGGGACGCCCGATTGCGGCTCGCCGCCGACGATCTGGTCAGCCGCCGCCGCGAACTCGAGAGCCAGCAGAGCAAGGAGGCCTACGCGCGCGAGCAGCACGTCACCGTGCAGGCCGAACTCGACGCCGCCAATGCCGCACTGGCACAGCAGGAATTCGAGCTGTCCAAGCTGACCCCCAGCGCCGAGGCCGCCGCGCAGACCTGGTTCCAGCTGTCCGCGTTGACCGAACGCGTCAACGCCACTATCCGGATCGCGCGTGATCGCGCGCGCAACCTGACCATCGAGCAACCGACCGGCACCGGCCGCGACCCGGAACAGCTGGAGCGCGAAGCCGATCGGGTCGAGGCCGAAGAAGCCGAACTGCGCGAAGCCGTCGAAATCGCCACCGAGACCCTGGAAGCGGCGCGCGAGCAACTCTACGAACGCGAGCAGGCCGCCAAAGCCGCCGAACAGGCCCACCTGGCCGCGGTCCGCGCCATCGCCGACCGCCGTGAGGGCCTGGCCCGGCTCTCCGGTCAGGTCGACACCCTGCGCATCCGCGCCCAGTCGGTGGACGGCGAGGTGGCCCGCATGTCCACCGCCATCACCGAGGCCCGCCGCCGCGGCGAGGACGCCAACGCCGAATTCGAAGCCGTCCAAGGCGAACTCGACGAACTCGACGCGGGCGAGGAAGGCCTCGACCACGCCTACGAGCACGCCGCCCAGGCCCTCGCCCTGGCCGACCAGCGCGTCACCGAACTGCGCGAACAGGACCGCGAAGCCGGACAGCGCGTCGCCTCCTTGACCGCCCGCATCGAAGCCCTGGCCATGGGTTTGCGCCGCAAGGACGGCGCGGCCTGGCTGCTCGAGAATCGCTCGGACGGCCTGCTCGGCCCGCTGTCCGGATTGATCCGCGTGCACGGCGGTTTCGAAGCCGCGGTCGCCGCAGCGCTCGGTCCGCTCGCCGACGCGGTGGCCGCTGATACGGGTCCGTCGGCCCACGCCGCGGTCCGCGCGCTCAAGGATGCCGACGGTGGACGCGCGGCCCTGGTGTTCGCCGACGCAGCGGGCTCACGACCTGACGGCGGGGCGAGTGCCGCCGGTCGGCCGGCATACACCGACCCGGCTGCGCCGGTGAACACGGCGTCGACGGGAGACGCCGTGCCCGCGGGTGGCGGGGTCGCCCTGGGAGACGCTGCCGCAGCGGGACGGTATGCCGGTGCGGGACAGGTGGATTCGCGACTGCCCGGGAGCGCGCGGTGGCTGGCCGAGGTGGTGGACTGCCCGGCCAACCTGCGCGGTGCGATCGCCGCCCTCACCACGGGCGTGGTCGTAGCGGACGATCTCGCCACCGCCGCAGAGGTCATCGCCGCGCGCCCGGAACTGCGGGTCGTCACCCGTGAGGGCGACATCACCGGCAGCGGCTGGGTGCTCGGCGGCTCCGACCGCGCTCCCAGTCAGCTCGAGGTGCAGGCCGACATCGACTCCGCCACCGCCGAATTGGCGTCCTGGCAGCGGCAGGCCGAGGAGCTCGAGGCCGCGCTCGCCGGGGCGCTCGCGGAGCAGGCCGACCGCAAGGAAGCCGTCGACCACGCCCTGCTCGCCCTGCACGAATCCGACCAGGCCCTGGTCGCTATCTACGACCGGCTGGGCCGCCTCGGCCACGCCGCCCGCGCCGCCCAGCGCGAATGCGACCGGCTGCTGGCCCAGCGCGCCGACGCCGAGACCGGCCGCGAGGACACCCTCGCCAAACTCGCCGAACTCGAGGACCGGCTGCGGCACGCCGAGAACGAACAAGCCGACCTGGACCCGGAAGCCGCGGGCACCGAGACCGCCGGGTACGCCCGCGAGGAGGCCGCCGCCGCCCTCGCCGAGGTCCGCTCCATGGAGGTCGAGGCCCGCCTGGCCGTGCGTACCGCCGAAGAACGCGCGGAATCGGTACGCGGCAAAGCCGATTCGCTGCGCCGCGCCGCCCGCGCCGAACGCGAGAACCGGGCCCGCGCCGAACGCGCCCAGTCCGCCCGCCGCCAGGCCGCCGCCCTCGCCGCCGTGGTCGCCGCCTCCGCCGAGAAGATCGCCGTCGAACTCGAACAGGTGGTGGCCCAGGCCGCGGCCCGCCGCGACGAATTGGTGCGCCGCCGTACCGAATACGCCGCCAAGGTCGAACAGACCAAGGAGCGCTCGCGCGCCCTTGCCACCCAGCTCGCCCAGCTCACCGACACCGTGCACCGCGACGAGGTGGCCCGCGCCCAGGCCGCGCTGCGCATCGAACAGGTCGAGACCACCATCGCCGAACAGTTCGGCGTCAGCCTCGACGACCTCATCGCCGAATACGGCCCCGACGTCCCCATGCCGCCCACCGCGCTGGAGATGATGGAGTACGAGCAGGCCCGCGACCGCGGCGACGCGGTCAGCGAACCGCAGCCCATGCCCTACGATCGCGCCACCCAGGAACGCCGCGCCAAGCGGCTCGAGAAGGACCTGGTCACCCTCGGCAAGGTGAATCCCCTGGCGCTGGAGGAGTTCGCGGCGCTCGAGGAGCGCTACACCTTCCTCAACACCCAGCTCGAGGACGTCAAGAAGGCCCGCCAGGACCTGCTCGACGTGGTCGCCGAGGTCGACGAGCGCATCCTGCAGGTCTTCACCGAGGCCTACGAGGATGTGGAACGCGAGTTCACCGGCGTCTTCGGCCGCCTGTTCCCCGGCGGTGAGGGGCGGCTGCTGCTCACCAATCCCGCGGATATGCTCACCACCGGCGTCGAGGTCGAGGCCCGCCCGCCGGGCAAGAAGGTCAAGCGGCTGTCGCTGCTCTCCGGCGGCGAGAAGTCCTTGGCCGCGGTCGCTTTCCTGGTGTCGATCTTCCGTGCCCGGCCCTCGCCCTTCTATGTGATGGACGAGGTCGAGGCCGCGCTGGACGACACCAACCTGCGCCGGCTCATCGGACTGTTCGAGCAGCTGCGGGAGAAGAGCCAGCTGATCGTGATCACCCACCAGAAGCCGACCATGGAGATCGCCGACGCCCTCTACGGCGTCAGCATGCGCGGTGACGGCATCACGCAGGTGATCTCGCAGCGGATGCGCGGGGAGAACCTGGTCGGCGCGACGCCGTAGCGTCGCCACGGTGTCCCGGTGAGCGGGAATTCATCCCCATGTCAGAGTGAAACACCTGCGCGTCCCATTGGGTTGCCGCTAGCGTCCGGCCCCATGAAGCGCTCCATCGCCGTCCTGGCCGCCGGACTCACCGTCGGCCTCGCCGCCCCGCTCCCGCTCGCCCTCGCCGACACCGGATCCGCCGGGTCCGGATCGGGCACCGGATCGCTGTCGGGCTCCGGCGGCGGCAATGCCAACCTGCCGCCCTACAGCCAGTGGATCAGCGACGTCACCACCGTCGCCACCGCCGCCCAGACCTACCTGACCACCGCGCTGCCCGGCGTCACCAAGCCGGCCATCGTCCTCGACATCGACAACACCTCGCTGGAGACCAGCTACCACGCGGCGCCCATCACCCCGGCCATCCCGCCCGTGCTGGCCCTGGCCAAATGGGCGAAAAGCCAAGGCGCGGCGATCATCTTCGTGACCGGCCGCCCCTCGGTGATGAACATCTACACCCAGATCAACCTGACCACGGTCGGCTACCCGGTCGACGGCCTCTACGGCGGCGGCCTCACCACCGGCTCCGCGGGCGCGGGCGCGCTCGCCGACTACAAGACCGCCACCCGCGCCTCGATCGAGGCCCAGGGCTACACCATCGTCGCGAATATCGGCAACAGCGCCTCCGACCTGTCCGGCGGCCACGCCCAGCAGACCTTCAAGCTGCCCGACTACAACGGCGCGCTGAACTGATCCAGCCGGACCCCGATCGAGCGCGCGCTCGTCAATCCAGCAGCGACTTCAACCGCGCCGCACCGGATTCGGCGAGCCACGCCTCGAAAGTCCGCAGGCCGGGATGGATTTCGCGGACCGCCGGAATATCGGCGTGCCAGCCCCGGCCCTCCCGGGACAGCCGCCAGACCACACCGACCTCGGGGCCCATGGCCTCGGCGTCGGCCTGCGACGCCTCCACGTAGCGGACCTGGTGGCCGGTCGCGGCGGTGATGGCCGCCGCGGCCTCGGTCATGGTCAGGGCGTCACCGGCCAATTCCAGCACCTCGCCGTGGAATCGGGCCGGATCGTCGAAGGCCAGCCGCGCGATCACCGCGATGTCCTCGAGCGCGATGGACTGGATCGGCTTGTCCGCCGGGAACAGATGCCGGTGCACGCCGTCATCGATGCCGTCCACCGGGAAGCCCCGCATGAGATAGTTCTCCATGAACCGGGCCGGACGCAGGATCGTCCAGTGCAGGCCGCTGGCGCGCAGCGCGTCCTCCACGCGCCGCTTGCCCTGCGCGCCCCACTGACCGTCCTCGGTCAGGGAGGCGACGGTGGTGAACACGATGAACTTCACCCCGGCGGCGGTCGCCGCGTCGATGAAAGCGGTGCCGCGCGCGACCTCCAGGTCGACATCCCAGCCGTCGGGGCCGAAGGCGGCGGGCGGCACCAGGAACGCCGCGCCCACGCCCGCCAGGGCCGGGGCGAGGGTCTCGGGACGGTCGAAGTCGCCGACGGCGAGCTCCGCGCCCGCCGCGGCGAGGGCCTGCGCCGCGGCCGATTCCGGATCGCGCACCAGCACGCGCACCGACCGGCCCGCGTCGAGCAGCCGGCGGGCGGTGACGCCGCCCTGCTTGCCGGTCGCGCCGGTCACCAAGATCGGGTCATGGGGAGCAGACGCCAGATCCTTCTGAGAAGACATTGTCACCCGTTCGTTCGGTAGTATTCGGGTCGGTCGACCCGGATATGCACGCTAGGACCGCCGCGTTCGCGTTGGCCAGCACCGGAAAGGACGCGCGTAACGAAATGCCCGCACCCACCACCAGCCTCGCCCCCAACGCCCGCGCCGACGCGCGCCGCAATCGCGCCCTGGTCCTGGCCGCCGCGCAACGCGCCCTCGCCGAGGGCGGGCTCGCGGTCTCCCTGGCCGAGGTCGCCCGCCGCGCCGGGGTCGGGGCGGGCACCGTCTACCGCCATTTCCCCACCAAGACCGCGCTGCTGGAAGCCGTTATGCAGCAACGCATCGACCGGCTCACCGGCCTGGCCCACCGGCTGCGCGACGCCCCCGACCCGGGGGCCGCCTTCTTCGCCTTCTGCACCGAGGTGATCACCTCCAGCCATCGCAACCAGGCCGTGTGCGACATGGTCAACAATGACGGCTGGCCGCGCGAACTGGTGCGCGACGCCGGCGCCCGCTTCCACACCGCCCTCGACGACCTGCTCACCGCCGCCCAGCGTCAGGGCTCCGTCCGCGCCGACCTCACCCTGCCCGACGTCCTCGCCCTGTTCACGGGTTGTGTTGCGATCCAACGCCTCTCCCCGGACCAGGGGCTGTCCCGCCCCGCGGCCCTGATCCTGGACGCCATGCGCGCCCGGCCCCCGATCCGGTCCGTGACGAAACGCCGGAATGCGATCGTCGCGCGTGACGAAACGGCCGCTCGTGACGAAACACCGGCCCCGCACTGCCCGATCTGCGCCACACCGATCCACCCGACCGGCACCGGCCGCCCCGCCCGCTACTGTTCGGCAGCCTGCCGGCAGAAGGCCCACCGCCGCCGCCACGCGGTACCCGCCTGACCCTTCGCGCGGTCCGCGGTGAAAGCCTTTGGGGCCCTTCGTGACCTGCGTGTGCCCAAACGGATGCGAAGGTGTGACGAGGGCCTGGAAACGGCGAAAAATACTGGTAGAAGGCCATATACGGCGTTGCGGTATGGACCCGCGCACCGGTAACGGGGCAGTACGCTCCCTGCGTGGTTTGGGTGTCGGCCGCGGCGTTCGGTGCCGCATGGTGGCTCGGTTTGTATCTACTGGCGCGGGATCCGCGAAAGCTGTTGTTACGCAGAGCGGCAATCGGATTGCTGGCGTTCGCCGCGGCGGTGGTGGTGGATCGGATGGCGGGGGGAAGTCCCTGGTTCGACGGTGTGCGCATCGTGCTGGTGTGCGCCCCGGTGCTGGCCTTCAGCGGCGCCTTCGTGCGGCTGCTGCCCGCCGGGGTGGAACGGATCGACCGCTGGTGGCGGGCCGGGCTGGTGCCGCTGTGCGGGCTGCTGGCCATGCCCGCCGCGGGCGGCTTCCTGCCCGCGGGCTACGTACTCGGCGCGATCACCTTGCTGGCCCTGCTCGGCACCATGCTGGCCATGCTCGGTCAGCAGGCCGAATGGTCCGAGGACTCACGGCGTTCCGCGGCCGGGCTGCTCACCGTGGGCGCGCTGCTGCTCGGGCTGAGCGCGGCGCTGATCCTGCTCGGGTTCAATGTGCTGCCCAGCACGGCCATGCTGTCGGTGACCGCCGCCGACCTGGTGGTGCTGGGCCTGGGCATCGCGGTGCTCGACGCCTACGACGAGGGCGAGGCGCTGCGCGCGGACATGACCCACTCGCTGATCATCTCGGCGGCCACCGCGGCGGTGTTCGGCGGCCAGGCGGCGCTCACCCTGACCCTGGCGGGGGAGCGGCCCGCCCTGGTGGCCCTGTTCTTCGGGGCCATCGCCGGGTCCATCACCCTGCAGGTGCTCAGCGGCCCGCTGCACGCGGGCGCGGACCGGGTGGCCTTCGCCTCCGATCCGCGACTGTGCGCGGCCCGCGTCGAATTGCGCAGCGCCACCGAGGCTTTACTGCGCAAGGGCGTCGACGACCAGAGCCGGGCGTGAACGACTAGAGCAGGTCGCTGACGTCGTCGGGGACGTCGACGGCGTACTTTCTGAGCGTCTCCATGGGCACCACCTCGAGGGCGTTCTCATGGGTGGCGGCCAGCACCACGGGCGCGGCCACCCCGTCCTCGTGGGCGTGCAGCCAGCGCACGGCGACCACGCACCAGCGGTCGCCCGGCTGCAGGCCGGGGAAGTTGTTGTCCGGCCGCGGGGTGACGAGGTCGTTGCCGATCGACTTCTGGTGCTCCAGGAATTCCGCGGTCACCACCGTGCACACGGTGTGGCTGCCCAAATCCTCGGGACCGGTGCTGCAGCATCCGTCCCGGTAGAAGCCGGTGAGAGGATCGGTGCCACACTCCTCCAGCGGTCCCCCAAGCACATTTCGATCGGTCACGTCGCCGATCCTATTGTCTCGGTGTCGCATTCGCCGCTCCTTCCGCACTGTGGCACGTAGTCGAGCAGACCGGTTGGTAGATGGTCGGATTTTCGGACCACACCCCGGCGTGTCGATACACCGCACGGCCCCGCCATGTGATATCTGCCACGGCCCCCGACGCGACGGTAGGTGCGTGAATCCGACATCGCAACCACCTCTGAAAGGATGGGGCGGTGACGACTGCAGAAGTTTGGATTCTCATCGCCGCCATCGCGGCGGTGCTGCTCGTGGCGCTGGTTGCCGGATATGCCCTGAACAAGCGCCGCCGGATCTCGCTGACCCAGGAGATCACCGAGACCAAGGAGCTCGCCGACCGGTCCGGCGGATACCAGGCCGCGAGCGGATTCAGCTTCAGCCAGGGCGCGACCGCTCCCGAACGCGAGCAGGTCCCCGCCACCAAGCCCAAACCGGTGCCGCTCCCGCCCGAGCGCACCGACGACGAGGGCCAGCCCCATATCGGCGACGACGCGGCCATCCCGCGCGACTCCGGCAAGCGCAGCATCCACGATGTGCGCCTGCCCGAACCTGTCCAGGGGCCCGAACCCGCCCCGGCCGCGCAGGCCGTCACGCCCGCCGAGGACACCGCCGCGACCGACGAGACCGTCGCGACGGATACGACCGCCACCGATGCGTCCGCCGCGACCGATACGACCGCCGGCGGCGATGAGTCCGTCGCGACCGACGAGGCGGCCGCGGCGGCCGGGGCGGGCACGCCGGACTCCGCGGC
>NZ_JBSGCY010000012.1:0-83038 GCF_053602115.1 Nocardia sp. NPDC004582
CATGTCCAGCAGGATCATGAAGTAGCCGGCGCAGAGAGCTCCCAACGCGCCCCACGGATTTCGTTCCGTCGCCACGGGACATCCCCCATTTCTTTAGTGCGCACCAACCTGGTGACCGGTGAGCACGGCGACGAGGTCGTGGGCGAGCTCGGCTACACGGGCGTGCCGGTGATCGGCGCGGTCGGGACCAACGGCCCGCGCCCCGCACAGTGATCGACGGTACGGACCAGTGATCGACAGCACGGATCTCGTGATCGACACCGCGGAAACCGGCTCGGTGTCCGTCGGTGCGACACGGTAGGATTCGCGGCGAAAGGGAGGGACGATGAGCGAATTCAACTTGGGCGGTGTGCGTTTCGACGCGGACACGGTGCTGGCCGCGGCCGCCGACCTGGAAGCCGTGGCGGATCGCCTGGAGGCCGCGCTCGGCGCGGACGCTCAGGCCCTGGCCGTGCCCGCCGCGGGCTCGGACAAGGTGTCGCTGTCCGCGGCCGAGACTCTCAGCGCCGTCGGCGCGTCCTTCGTGGATCAGAGTGGCGGCGGCGTGGACGAATTGCGCAAGCTGGCCGCGGTCGTCCGGCAGCAGGCCGCCGCCTTCGGCAAGGTCGAGGCCGACAACTCGACCGACTTCACGAACCTCTGATCGGCCGGCGCCGGTCCGGGGATCACTCCGATTCGCGTGAGCGAGACTCCATCTCGCTCAGCATCGCGTCCGTCCGCGCATGCCATCGGGCCGCGTTGCTGCCGTCCAGTTGACCGGCGAAGGCCTGGCGCGCGGTCGCCACGAGATCATCGGTGGCATTCGGATGCGCGCGGGCGATAGCCCGGAGTGCGGTCCGGGTCTCCTCGTCGAGCCCGGTCGAACTGCGCAGCCCCTGCCCTTCCAGTGCGCGCGCCAGCATGCTCTCGAAGTTCAGCTTCAGTTGTTCCTGGCTGGGACGGCCATGCCGCACGTCCGTCTCCTTCTGCTCCGGCGTCCGGACCATCGTATCGGGCGGGTTGTCGTCGCCGCGGCTCCAGCCGGCTGGGCGTCAGAGCGTGAAGTGACGGGGATCGCCGGAGGACAACCGCCAGTCGTCGGCGAGCAGCGAGTCCAGTGCCGCCTGGAGCAGTGCGTGCTCCGGGCTCCCCGCTTCGAGCCACCGTCCCCAGTTCACATCGAGGGTGAGGACCAGGATGCTGTCGAACCAGATCCTGAAGGTGACCGGTGGCAGGTAGGGCGCGGTATCGGGGAGCGGGCCGAGCCAGGTGGTTCCGTCCGCCTCGGTGGTCACGGGGACGGTCAGGGCGTCGTCCCACAAGGTGACCTGGAGGGAGTCCGGGTTCGGCGATTCGCCGGTCCGGATGAAGCGGGTAGCGGTACTCAGCGGGGCGACGCTCTCGAACATCACGAAATACCCTGGCGGGCAAGTGATCGTGTCCAGCGCCTGCCGGTAGGTGCCGATCAAGGCCGCATCGGTGAGGACCGGAAACCGTGTGACGACAGCCGGATCCGGGCCGTCGCCCGGCGGCACCGTCGTATCGGCCCGCAGCACTTCCCAATACTGGTCGGATGGCCGCGGGTCGTCCACATTGATGTAGGTGTCCTCGATCGCGCAGGTGAACCAGAGATCGAAGCCCGCGGGGCGCACGACATTCGAGAGATGGTCGCGCACGCGCAGCGCATCCGCGAACAACACCTCGGAGCTCTCGACCTCGGCGGGAAAGCCGCGGGTGAAGGTCAAACTCTCGCCGTGCGGCCGATACTCGCTGAAACCGATCACTGAACCTTTCTCCATCCATCACCGTCTCGGACGATCTGTCCCAGCAGGTTGCCATTCTCGTCCACGAAGCGGACGGCATCGAGATTGGCCAGGTTCGGGTGCAATTTCTTGTTGACGGTGAAACCTCGTGCCAGCTCGTCGAGCAGGTTCCCGGCCTTGCGGACAGTGCCGTTCGGGTCGACGATCTCATAGTCCCATCCGTTCGCGCCGAACCGACGTTCATTTCCGCCGCCCAGCGGCTGGACCCGTCCTTCCGGTGGCATCTCGGGCATGACCACCGTGGTCTCGGCGGACGGTATCCGGTCCGGCACCGGCGCTACGGCCTTGTCCGCCCCGTGCAGTGCGGCGCCGTGCATGCTCGTCGCCTGCTCGGGCAGATGTTTCATCCGTTCGATCTCGACACGTCGCTCGATCGTCGTCGACCCATTGTTCGTGGTGCGTTCGACGAGGATGTCGAACGACTTGTCGCCGGACACACCGGGATTGAAGCGGACGCTCAGCTCCGGGTCGTGCCGGACCTCGCGGGACAGGCGGTCGAGTTCGGTGAGCTCGGCGGCCTTGTCGAGCACCTGGTCCATATCGCTCACTCGGGCGCGCGGGACGGTCTCTCCCATCCAATCCTCGAGCCCGCCCACGTTGCCGCCATCGACTTCGCGGTTGACCAGGTCCGTGAACTTCCGTGCCAGGTCGGGGCGCCCGGCGTTCTCCAGCGCGGTCACGATGTCGCGGGCGTCGTCGTGGAAGTTCCCTGGGTATCCCGCGAGCTCCTTGATCGGCTCGGGCGCGGGCGGGTTCTCGCCGGGCCCGGCGACATCCTCCGGACGGGGCAGCAGATGCTCGTGGTTCTGCTCCACATACTCGGCGAGCGCCGCGTCGTGCTCGTTGAACGACTGCCACGCCCGGTCCGCCCGGTCGCGCAGGCCGATACTGTCGACGAGTTCGCCGAATTTCGCTCGTAGTACAGGCAATTCGGCGGCCCGCGCGGGATCGTTGGTGGCCGCGAAGATGTCGTTGACGTGCGCGCGGACCTGTTCGAATCGATCCTTCAGCTGCTCGTGGCCGGGAGCGACTTCGGCGGCGCGAGGCAGGAAGTCACGCGAGTATTCCGCGAGGTAGCCGGACATCGCCGGGTCGTGCCGGTCGAACAGCTGCCACATGGCGGCGCTGTTCTCGGAGTCACGCAGACCGAGACGGTCGAATTGCTCGGCGAATCGCTCCCGGAGGTCCGGCAGTTCGGCGGCCCCGGCGGGATCGGCGGCGGCACGGTCGATTTCCGTCGCCAGGCCGCGCAGGTTGTCGAAGCTGTCGCGAACCTCCGGTGTCAGTTCGCCACGGTCTCGCGGCTGTTCGGGCCGGGCCGGGTCAGGGGGCGTCGACCCGGGATCCCGAGTCGGTTCGCCGGGGATTCCGCTGCGCGCCCTGGCGCGTCTTTCCGGAGGCTCCTGCCCCTTCGGCGCGTGCTCGTCCGGTAGCCCCTGCTGTGTCGCCTCCCAGAATCGCCCGCTCACATTGCGTTTGAGTTCGGTGCTGAGCGCCGTTTCCTCCGGGTGCATGGCCCGGTTCTCGTCCTTGGCTAGGGCCTTGAAGTCGCGTTGCACCTCGTAGAGCGCGTGCTCGTAGCTGGCGACGGCGTCGATATGGCTCAGATGCAGGCGCAGTTCGGCGATGTGGCCGTTCTCCAGCTGGACCTTCATCTGCAGGTCGCGGTAGCCGGAGGGCGTGGGGCGGTCGAAGCGGTCCTCGAATTCGACGATCCGGACCCTGGGGTCGTTCTCGATCATCTCGAGTGCGCGGTAGGCGTCGGAGACGTGGTCGAAGACGATCTTCGCGCCGACCAGGTCGGTCAGACGGGAGACATCGCCGTCGTATCCCTTGACCTTGTCCCAGGCCCGGGTCTCGTCCTTGGGGGCCTCGCGCCAACCGGGTTTGCCCTCGGTCTCTCGCGCGATGTCGCGGACGACGTCGTTGAGCGCGTCCTGGGAGGGCCGCCAGATGTCGTACTGCTTGCGCAGGAACTCGCGCTGGTATTCGGGATCGTCGAGTCTGCTGTAGTCGAATTCGGGTTGCCTGCGCGCCGATTCGGGCACGTCGCTGACCGCGTCCCGGATCTCGTGCGACATCGCCCGCTCCGCCGGGGTCAGCGGCGTCGGCTCGATGTGAACCGGTTCCGCCAGCGCCGCTTCCGGTCCGCGCTCCGCGACCGCCTTGACGGCATCGTGCAGGACGGGCAGGCCATCGGGGTGGGTGAGCAGTGACGCCAGCGTCTTCGGGCGTTGCAGCAGCGAGTGTTCGAGGTGCTGGTCGTTCCGGAGCAGTTCGGCCAGCTCGGGATGCTGCGGCAGCAGATCCCGGATGACGGCGCTGACCGGTGTGTCGACACCGTTGATCGCGGTGGTGACGCCGAGTTCGTCGGCCCGGTCCAATGCCGCCGCGACGCGAGGCTGCTCCAGGTAGCCCTCGGCATCGGGTGCGGACGGGCCACCGGTCTCGCGCGACTCGGGCGCGGGACCCTCGTGCTCGCCACCCGGCTCGGAGGAACTGGGAGACTTACCTTTTCGCAGCCGCGGGTCCTGGATCGCATCGTCGGGACGATGCTTGAAGCCATCCGGCGTGCTCGCGTGGTCGCGGGCGCTGTCGAGGAGGTGGTGGTACAGGACCCGGGCGGGTTCGGTCGCGCCTTCGCCGTGATACCGGACGTCGGTGAACGCCTCGGCCACGGCCTCGGGGCCGTCGAATCTGCCGTTCTCGTCGAAGCTGTAGCCGCTGAGCTGATCCAGCCAGTCGTGGAACGCGTCCTTGTCCATCCCGCCGCGGGTGGCCTCGAAATGATCCGCGAGAGCCTTGTACGCGGTCAGCTCCGCGTGCTCCTGGGACTCGATGGCGAGCACATGCCCGAACTCGTGCACCAGCGTGGAGTGGATCGGACGGTCGGCGGACCCGGGGACCAGATGGCCGTCCGCCTCGTCTTCCGCGATCTCGCGGGCCATCCGTTCGGGATCGAGCGCGTAGTCCCGGTCCAGGACCACCTCGTCGGTGTACATGCGGCCGGACGGGCTGTGCCCTTCGTAGGTCGCCGCGTAGGTGCCGGGGTCGCCGATCGAGTCGATCGAGACCTTGCGCAGATCCACGTCCTTGTAGCGGGTCAGCATCTCGTCGATGGCGCGGGCGAATTCGCGCGCCACCTCGGGGTCGAGTTTCGGGTGGTCGAAGCCCGACACCTCGAGGCCCCACTTGTCCGCCAAGGCGTCCGCGACCTGCTGACTGTCCCGGTGCGACCATTCGTCTTCCGGCCGAGGCGACCAATCGCCGTCTGCCGGTCCGGGTTTCGACGAATCGGCCGGCGTGTGCGGATCGTGGGCGGCGAGGGCTTTCGAGTTCTCGCGAGCCTTCGAGCTGTCGCGGGTCTCGGGCTTCGCGGCGTCCGGGGTGTGCGCCCGCGCCTCATGGCCGCCCGTCGGCGTCACGACGAGAGCGGGTGCGAGGTCCGGGTGTGGTGGCGAGCTCGAGGCCGGATCGGTTTCGTGCGCCGCGTCGGCGCTGTCGGGACGCCCGCTCTCCGGGTGTTCGCGCTGAGTCTCGTGCCGCGGCTTGTCTCGCGGTTCCTGGTGGTCCCCTGCGTCCTTCGGTGTCTGCTCGCCGTCCTTCGGTGTCGGCTCAGTGCGATCCGATGTCGAATCCTGCGGCCGGTTCTCCTCGGTCCGAGGGTCCGTCCGCGATCGGTCCGGTTCCGGTGACTTGCCCGCTGGATCGCTTCGGTCCGTCGGCTTGCCCGCCGGAGACTGCTCTGGCTTCGCGCCGGATTCCGCTGGGGTCGCACGCGTGTGGCTGTCGGAGGCGACGTCGGCGGCTCGGGCTTCGGGACCGCGGCCCAGTGGCGCGGCTCGGTCCTGGGCGCCCGCGACGAGATTGCCGCGATGGTCGGTCGCGGCCGTTGTCGCGCGCGGCGCCTCACCGGCTTGTGGAGTGCCGGCACGCGGTGCGGTCGTGTCAGCGGGCTTGGGGGTTGCCTCGCCGAGCTTGGCGCCCGTCTCGCCCGCCTTCGGGCCCGCGTCGCCGAACTTGGCGCCCGCATCGCCCAGTTTCGCCCCGGTATCACCGGTTTTCGGGCCTACGTCGCCGGTTTTCGGCCCCGCATCATTGAGCTTCGTGCCCGCATCGTTGTGCCGCGGACCTCCGTCGCCCGTGGTCGGTGCGTTGGTCTGGAGATCATTGCGCGGGGCTTCCGCGGCGGGTGTGGCTCGCTCCCCGGTCGTGGCGTCGGCCGGGGCGTGGCTGACCGGTTGTTCGGACGCCGAGGCAGGGTGAACATCGTGCGGCGGTGCACCGTGTTCGGGCTGCTCGCCCGCCACCGTGGTCTCGGGTGCGGGGGCGCGGACCTCGGGTTCGGGGGTATGCGGGGTACTGCCGTCGGGACCGCTCCTGGCCGTGGTCGCCGGTTCGCTGGGAGCGCTGTGGCCGTTCTCCAGACCATGGTTGGCTCCGCCGCCGACACCCATGGCCAGGCCGCCGATCAGCAGCTCGGTATGGAACGTCTTGTCGACCTTGCTCCAGTCGCCGCCGTTGTCGTAGAGCTGGGTCGCGAGCCCGGTCCCGTACATGCCGAGGGCGCCCATGCCGCCGCCGACGCCGCCGGCGATGGCTCCGCCCAGCTTCGACGGAAGCCGCGTATCCCGCAGCAGGTCTCCCACTTTCGCGTGGAACGGTGCGCCGACAGCGCCGCCCACTCCCCACTGGAGACTGGTCTGGAAGGTCTGCTTCAGGTTGAAGCCGTCGTCGCGGTGGCCCTCCAGGATCTGGATGAACTGGGTACCGGCATCGAGCCCCGCCCCCATCGCGCCCGCGCCGAGACCCGAGATCAGCGACTTTCCGCCGTACTTCAATGCGGTGTTGAGCAGCGGCCGCGTCGCCGCCTGCGCCGCGAGCTTTTCGCCCAGCGGCACCGTGATCTCGCGCAGCAACGGCTTGGCGAGGGCTTCCAGGGCGGCCCGGGCTCGGAGCAGTCCGATCCGCTCCATGACCTGTTCGGCGAAGATGCGCAAGGTTCCGCGCGCGGTGAGCAGCACTTCCGGTACGAGTGCCTCGCCGAACAGGGTCATGCTCAGCTGGAGCACGGTGTACAGCGTGAGCAGCGCGAAGATCTCCGACTGGATCTTGGCGTACTCGATTTCCGTTGCGGTGGCGCGCGTATCGTGGCCGAGCTGGTTCAAGCATTCGACCAGCTTCTGGATGGAATAGTCCTTGCCGTCGAACAGCGTCGCGAGCTCGGCGCTGACCTGCACCGCGCCGTCGCTGTCGTAGAACTGGGGGAGCTTGCCGGTGACGGCCCGCAGGTCGGGTTCGAGCTTTTCCAGGTCGGCGGCGGCCTGTTTCCAGGCGTCACCCAGATCGAACAGTGCGTCCTGATCGCCCTTCGGATAAGACATTCCGAAGTTGAGGGCCGCCATCAGCCAGTTCGGTAGGTGGTCTCCAACCCAGGTCCATCCGGACAATCATCGGCCTCCACTTCACGGCTGATCGTAAGGTCCGGGCTCCCAACCGGATTGGAAGAATCTTCGCGTCACCCTACCCAGAGTGCTTCTGCCGGTCCAATTCTCGCGAGATTACCGGGCGTCGCCCACCCAGGTATAGCGGAAGGTTGGGGCCTCGCCCGCGGTACGCCGGGCGAACTCCTCTTCCCAGATCCGAAAAGTCGTGCGGTAGAGGCCGGCGATCCGATCCCGCTCCTCGGGGACGATTCGCCGCCTTTCCCGCTCGGCCCGATCGAATATCGCCTCCACCTCGCGGTACATATCGAATACCGGGCCGTCGCCGCGGAGATACGTGCTGCGCGCTTCTTCGGTCGCGCGGATGAAACGTTCTTCGGTCAGCTCCGAGAAGTCCAGGTCCGCACCGGGTTCCAGGACCGCGTCGATATCCTCCGCCGACGCCGGTTCGAAGGCGCCGGTCCGGATGTTCAATCGCTGACCGACGACCATGCCGTGTTCGGGTTCCTCGAGGCGAATGGTGCCGTTGCGGAACCGGAAGAAGGATGGCGACTCTTTCAACCAGAGCATTGCGCCTGCCTTTCGGGATCTTCCGCGCGGTCGAGGCACATCATCGCATCGGCGGGCGTCGCGCGATCATTGGCCCGGCGTCGATCACCAGCCGGGTGTCGCGGCATCCGAATGCGCTCGGGCCTGGGGATCGTGCTCGAACTCCTCGACATTCTCGAATCGCGGTCCGGAATCGACATCGGGTTCCCGGCGTTCGGCGGCATTCGGCGGCGCCATCGAAACTTCCGGGGGAGTGGGCATCATGGCCTGGATATCGGGCATGAGCGGAAAGACCTCGGACAGTGTCGGCATCTTGGCCTTCTCGGCCTGCAAGGCCGCCAGGATCTCGTCCGACTTCTGCCTTACCTGGACTGCGGCTTCCTGCGCGGCCGCGGTGACGGCGGCGGCGATCTCGGAATAGGTCAGTTCGTCGATGTCATCGGAGAATTCGGTCTTGATGACGGCGCCGTCCGCATTGACGGTGACCGTGACCCGTCGCCCACCGGCCCGTGCGCTGGCCGTCAGCCGGGCTCGGTCCCGCTGCGCTCGCGCGACGGCGGCGAAACTGCTCTGCACCATCTCGGCCAGGTCGGCCAACTGCGCTTTCGCGGCCTCGTTCGTCATGGATCAGAAGCCGTTCTTGTTGGCTTCTTCCATGTTCTCGAACTTGGTCGCGGCATCGCGCAGGCCCTTCGAGTATTGCGCCAGCAGCGTCGTCTTCGACCCGAGCGCGGCCAGCAGACCGGGCTTGCGCGCGTCGTATCCGCTCTCGCCTTCGGCGAACTTGTCGCCGAATTCGTCATGACCCCAGACGCCCTCATGAGCGTTCGCGGCCGCGGTGATCGCGTTGAGAATGCCCGTGACCTTGGTGTTCACATCATCGAGTCCACCTGCGACGGAACGCATTCCGGCGATCTCGACCTCAACCTTGCTCATGTCGAACCCCCAATGTTCATCCAGCCATCAGGTTGCGATCATATACGCGTCTACTCGGCGACACCTGCCAAGATCAGCTGAAAATAGGCGCTGTCGAGATCGATCTCCGGGCCCACCAAGGACCGGGACAGCAGTGTGCGCGTCACGGCGCCGGTCTCGGCCGCGGCGATCAGCGCGGTGAGCCAGGACGACGCGTTGCCGCCGAGTACCTGTATCAGCACGTCGTACACGGCATCTTCGTTCCATACGCCGGGGAGCGCGTCCTGTACGACATGCGCCTCCGGGGACTCGCCGCGGTACCACGCGTGGCCATCCCACCAGTAGCAGAACGACATCAAACCGTTCGCCGCCCTGGGGCTCAATACCGGATCGGCGACCCAGCCCGGAGCTCCCCGATAGAACTGCGGCATTGTCGCGCCGCCGTTGTACACGGCATCCAATTCCGGTGCGTTCCATATTCCGCCGGAAAGCACCGCCCTCCCGTGGGGCAGCCGATGCAGCGTCGAGCCGCTGCGAGTCCGGCCCTCGAACCAGCCGAGGGCGCTCGTAACTCGCGGTCCGAGCGGGGATTTCACAGCCACGAACGCGGCGGAGACCACCGCCCACCGCGCCCACAGGACCGGGAGCGGCGGAAGTCCCTCTCCGGCCGGAACCGCCGACCACCCGCTCGTGGTGTCGGCGTGCGTGGCCGCGAAGGCGGCACTCGGTGTCCGCACCTGCCGATCACCGTGCCCGATGTACGCGGCCAGCCACACCGGTAGCCGATCACGCGGATATTCCAGCAGGTCGGCGAGGTACGCCTGCGGGGGGAACAGCTGCTGGTCGGGGAAAGGCTCAGTGCCGTAGTCGTATTCGATCCGTGCTGGACCGGTCGTGGTGACGGCGGCGAGAAACCGCCACCAGGGACCTTCCGCCGACGCCGCCGCCAGATGCCGAGCTTCCCGCAGCAATTCGACCGCACGCCGCGACAGCGGCACCTGCGCCGCCCGCTGTCCGTCCGACACGATGACCTGCGCGGCCTCATCCGTGACGGTCATCGCGACGGCCGCTTCGAGCCGATCGAACCCGTCCGGGATCATGGCGAGAAGTTCGTCGGCTATCTGGTCGGCCACCTGTTCCGCGGTGCTGCCCGATTCGGGCGCGGCGATCGTCGCGGCCATTCGGAAACCGACATCCGGCGACTCAGCAGTCGAATTGTCCTGACTCACACTGTCCCTCGCTATCCACTCAGCTTCCGGTGATCACCTGAATAGCAGCCCGCTGAGCCGCCTCGCCGACCTCCCCAACCCGAAACCCGCGATTCGCGATGTGCCGCACAAACTCCGCCTCCGGCGCCAGCCCATGCTTGTGCAGATAGTGCGGCACCGCGCCCGCCCACACCCACACCCCGTCGGTCCGGAAGTTCAACGGCACATCCCGATCCCCAGGCGCGAACTCATCCTGCTCGAAGCTTCGCGCCGCCAACACGATCGGTGCCGACTCCAGATATGCCAGCACCGCCGTTCTCGTATTCCCCTCCACCGCAGGCCGATCCACGACGGGCCGCCCGCCGGCATCCTTGCCGTCATAAACGCGCGCCATCCGCGGCGGCTGCACGGCAGTCTGCGCCGGCTCGATCTTGACGGTCGTCTCCACGGTAGGCCCGGATTGCACGGGCGCGAAGGGATTGGCCGGGGGAGTGGATGCGAACGGATTCGCCGGCGGAACGGGCGCGAAGGGATTGGCCGCCGGTGCGAACGGGTTGTGCGCGGCATTCATCGGTGCGTAGCTCGCCCGAGGTTGGACCGCCACCCGTGGTCGCGCCGACTGCGCCACCAGCCCCGCAACGGTCGCGGCAAAGGACATCAGCAGCGCCAGCACCATCATGATGAGGCCGATGTTGAGGTATTCCCAGAAGTTGGGCCCCATGATGGCGAAGGTGGAAGTCAGCCCGGTGATCTCGCCCGTGAAAATGAGCGCGGCGGCGGCCGCACCTGCCGGGCGCACGGCCGGATTCCGGGCGCCCGCACCCGCGAGTAGCGCGATCGCCACCACGGCCACGATGATCAGCACGAGCACGAAATGCACCAGAAGCAGCGGTGCCGATCCGTCCGAGTTCGTGCGCCAGATGGATCTGAAGCCCGAGCTGTCGCTGATCGCCGGCTTGAACGACCCCACCAGCTCAACGACCGCCGCGACAAGTAGGAACACGCCGCTGACCCGATCGGCTGCCCCACCGACTGCCGGATCGGTCTCCTGCGGCGCACCGCGTTTCGAGACCACGGCATCACGCAACCCGCTCACCAGCGTCGCGATCGCGACCAGCGTCGCCAGCGTGAGCACCCAGAATCCCGCCGCCGGTGAGATGTTCTCCTTGAATCCCTGCGCGTAGGCCATCACATCCACCGACGCGATCGACAACACCATCCCACCCGCGAACGCCGCGACCCACAACAAGACGCTGCGCCGAGCCCCCACCACGAGCAGTATCCCCGTCCCTCCCGCTACGAGCATGATGAGCACGTACGGCGCAGCGGAAAGCCAGTCGGCAAACCTAGGTCCTCCGCTCCCTTTCCAGACGGAGATTTCCCACGAACGACTTTGGAACTGAACGTTCGCCACCGGCAGCCACAACACCGCGAACACCAACGCCGCCGCCGCGATCAACAACCCCCCGGTGATCCGCCCCGCCCCCGCGGTCCCCGTTCCGCCGGCACCCGCAACGCCGTCATTCCGCATATAGCTCATAGCTCCGCCCATACCTCCCCGCGTGATCCTGCGACCCTAATTGCCCCGCTCTCCCGACGCCAACGAGAGCATCACCCGAGTAGGGTCCGACCATGGACCAGCAGGAGTTCGACCGCATCGCCCGAAAAGTCATGCAGCGTCGCAAGCCCCTCACCCCAGCCGACCAGGAACGAGCAGAAGCCATCCGTCGGCATACGGCCGACCTGGAGAACAAGGGCCGTCCCCAGGCCAGCGAGGATCAGATCAAGATCTGGCAGGCGTGGGGGGAGTCGGAGATTGCCCGAATCAACCGGGAACAGGGCGAGGCGAGTAGATGACGGAGTGTGATTCGGTTGAGCCGCTCGAACACTCCGAGGCCTTCGGCGCGATAGGGCGCGCGATCGCGGAGGATGCGCCGGACGGCTGGCAACAGCTTCGCCTGGACTACAGGGCGACCATTCAGATCGAGGCGGCTCGGATGCAGGCTGTCGATGCCGCTGGCCTGGTCTCCCATATCGAGGTACCCGATGCGGCTATGGACTGCCTCACGGAACTGCGTTCCGCGATGTATCAGCCGGGCACAGGCACCTGGTTCACCGCTCGATTCGTTTTGGACCTGGCCGGCGAGTACTCGGTGGAGTTCGACTACGAAAACGAGCCTGACTTCATACCCCAACTGACCGCCGGCGCGTACGCATTGGATCAGGAGTACTTCCCGCGGGACGCGGACCACACTCCAGATTGGCTGAGCGCCAAGCTGCGTGCGATCGAGTAGCCCGCAGCCGATTCGCGGGGCGGACTACTCGCCGCTCGGGTCGCTAGGCTCGGGTGCGCAACGTCAGGGGAGGGGTGCGCGGATGACAATCGTTTCATGGCAATTGCCGCTCTTCTACAGATTTGTCGAAGAACAGCGTGACGAGTTCAATATTGCTCTGGCACAAACTTTTCGGCTGCACAGTATGTTCTGGGCTTCGGACGAGGACGACCGCCGGAATCAACGTGCGGGCATGATCGCCGTGGGCCCACTGGCCATGGCCTGCCTGGCATTCGATGCCGATTTCGAGCTCGATGTCGAGTCCGACTACTTGCCCCGACACATCGTGCGGCGAACCTGGCTGGGCGAGGGGATGGGGCTTCCGTGAAGAGGGTTGAGCGGGAGGCGCTTCAGGCCATCGGCCGCGCCCTGATGGAGTCGGCGTCGGACAGCTGGGTTGAACTCCGGTACGAATATCGGGCAACGATCCAGATCGATGGCGATCGACTGGAATCCGTGTCGTCGGACGGTCTGATCAGCAGAGTTTCCGCCCCGTTCGCCGTCATGGAGCAACTCTCGGACCTCAGGTCCGCGATGTTCGAGCCGGAGGTCGGAACCTGGTTCACGGTGCGACTGGTGGTCGATTGTGACGGAGATTGCCGGGCCGACTTCGATTACGACTGTGAGCCCGGCTTCGTTCCGCAACTCACGGCCGGCGCCCTTGGATGTGCCGATCGCGGTGACGATCTGCACCCGGTTTCTCCGCCGCCTATGCTGTGCACGCATTGGATCGATCGCCAGGGGGGACAGTGGCTCAGCCAGTCGTTGGGCAGGCATTCGCGGAGTACACGCTGGACCGGATGCTCGGGCAGGGCGGGATGGGTGCCGTGTACCTGGCTCGCCATCCACGGCTCCCGCAACAGGTCGCACTGAAGCTGTTGGCCGAGGGGGTCTCATCAGACCCGGAGATTCGACGGCGGTTCGATCAAGAGGCGAATGCCATTGCGCGGTTGGACCATCCGAACATCATCGGGATTCATGATCGCGGCGTGCACGACGGGCATCTCTGGATTGCGATGCGCTATGTCGAGGGAGGCGATGCGTCCGGACTGAATCCCCGTGAAGTTTCCGTGGAGCGTGCGATTCGGATCGTCGCCGAGACCGCTGCGGCGCTGGACTACGCGCACAGCCGCGGTGTCCTGCACCGGGACGTCAAACCGGCGAACATTCTACTGTCAGCCGCGGATACGGGTCGGCAGGAGCGCGCGGTCCTCACCGACTTCGGGATCGCTCGCTTGCTCGACGCGAATACACAGCTGACGTCGACCGGAGCCTTCTCCGCGACATTGGCTTACGCGTCACCGGAGCAGTTGTCGGGCGAGGTAGTCGACCATCGAAGCGACCAATACTCGCTCGGTTGCACTCTTTTCGCGTTGCTTTCCGGACAACCCCCGTTCGTCGCGACCAACCCGGGACAGGTTGTCGCCGGTCACCTCAGTCGACCGCTTCCTCGTTTGAGTGAGATTCGCTGGGACGTTCCGCCCATGCTCGACGATGTCCTGGCTCGTGCGACCGCTAAACGGCCCGTCGATAGATTCGCGAACTGCGGGGAGTTCGCCGCGGCCGCCTACGCCGCGATCATGGCTTCTCGGCCGATGTCTCCGCAATCGAGATCGATGCCGACGATGGTGGCACCGCAACGCAGCGGTGCGGGGAGCGGGCCGAACGCCGGAGCGCCTGTGGCGGTTCCGCCGACGCAGAGATTGATGGGCGGATTGTTGGTCGCTGTCGCCGGCTTGTTCGCCGTCGCGTCATTGCTGACGCTATGCACCCGAAGCAGCAAGTCCCGCAACTACGGGACCAGAGTCGAGGTATGGGACTCCTGGCGGCACACAGCCATCCGCGGTATGGGGTGGGCGGCGCACCTACTTCTTGGTTCCTTTGCGCTTTGCGCAATCGCGGCCTGCTTGTCGGGTCTCTTGTTGCTGCTGGGTGCTGGCCGTAACCGTCGATGGGTACGAAGGTTCGGGGCGGTGGCCTCTGGCCTCGCATTCGGCACCGCCGCCACGGCGGTCCTCTTCGTCACGTCGATGCAGGCAAGCGACACCAACGAAATGACAGAGCGGCGATACGCGAACGGCTACACGGAAACGCTTGGAGCCTTCGCCACCACACCGAAGGCTGGATTCTGGGTACTGATAGTGGCTGCGATCCTGTCTGTAATCGCGGCTCTGTCAGGAATTCTCGCCACCCGATCTATTGGCGGGGATCGCCGTCGAGGTGCCGACATCGTGACTGCCCTCCTCCTGATTCCAGGAACCGGGCTCGCACTGGCCGGGTCGGTCACGACTGTGGACGAAAACCATCACCGCGGCCTGCCGACGGTTCTCGTTCCCGAGAACAGCGCATCGACATCCTGGCCGATGAGCGGGGCTCTGCTCCTCGTCGCGGCCCTCGTCCTCGTGGCGGCGATCGGATTGTGCAGCAACGCCGAACGCATGCGGCCGACCCTGCGATTGCTCGGTTGTCTCGCCGCCGGCGGTCTGGCTGGTGTGCTGGTGACCACTCTGCTGGAGGCGATCTCGCAGATGCTTTTGACTCACGACTGGCTGCTGCATTTCGATCCAAGTTTCTGGTGCAGCACCGCCGCGCTTGTCCTCGCGACCGGAGCCATGGTGGCAGGTCGAATCTCGGACGTGGGAGCTCCGGCGACGTCGCGCCGCCGACCTAGGGCGAGTGCTTCAGTCGCGCAGCACGTTCCGTGAGCTTTCGATACAGCTCCGCGCGCCGATGGGCGGCATTGCTTCCATCCAATTGCCCGCCGAATGCGTGGCGCGCGGCTTCCACGAGTTCATCGGTAAACCCCACGGTTGCGGGGGTCGAATTCGGTTCCGGAGATTTCATCGTGGAACTTGCTACCCGCGAGGACTTCTGGATCGGGTGAGGCGGCGCGCAATGTCTGTCGGGCTTCTTCAAAGATGTTCTTGTACTTTTCGAGCTCCTGAGCTATGGGCGGCACGATTCCCGCCTCTTCGGGCGTGGAGAAGGTTCTGCCGGCGATCTCTTTGCTCATCGCAGCCCGAGCTCATTGGCGCGGTCAGCCGTTGACGGACGATTCGAAGCTGCTTCCACGGAGTCACCAGTCGTCGGCGCGAATCCGTCCGGGTGTGATGTCGTCCAACTCCTCGACGTCGGTGAACGTCATCAGCGGCTGGTTGTTTTCCTGCCGCTCAGGGGAATTCGGGGGAGCGGTGGAGGCGGGGATGGGTTCGGGGATGCGTTCGGTGAGGTCGGGCATACCCTCGATGAGGTCGGACATCTTCGGCATGCGGCCGCGGCGTTCTTGGATCGGGCTCAGGAGTTCGGAGCTCTTGCGGGCCAATTCGGTGGCCGCGGCTTGGGCGGCTTCGGTGATGGCTTTGCCGAGCTCGAGGAGTGGGAGGTCTTCGAGTTCGGGGTCCAGGCGGGTTTCGATGACCGTGCCGTCGGCGTTCACGACTACGGTGACCCGCTTCTGCAGGGCGTAGCCGGTGGCCATGAGTTGGGCACGCTTCTGCTGCATTTCGCCGAGGACCCGCATTTGCTGCTGGAACTCGTCGATCATCGACGCCAGTTCGGCTTTCGCGCTCTCGTTCGTCATGGTTACTTGAACGCGCCGGCGTTGTTCTGGTCTGTGCCGTCGAGCTGCTTGCCGGACTTGGTCTGGCCGTCGGAGTTGTCTCCGGCGTTCTTGGCGAGGGTCTCGGAGAGTTCTTTCAGCGTCTTGCGGGCCGCCTTGTACCCGGACCCGTTCTCGGCGCCGGCGAATTGCTCACCGTAGGTGTCGTTGCCCCACGGTTCGCCCTTGCCGCCGAGGGAAGCCATGAGGCTGTCCACCACGGTGCGCAGTCGCTGGTTGACGTGGTCGGTCTTGACGGCCGCTTGTCGCAAAAGCTCCGGATCGACCTCGACTTTGTCCGTCATCTGGTACTACTCCTCCCCGTAAAACACTGGCGCCGACAGTAATTGGGCATCGCCGTCGATGCCACCGCGATATTCAGCCGCGCTGCCGTGTCCGCTCCCGGAAACGCTGCGTGAAGCCGGCGATGTACACGTTCGGCGGAACCGAGGACGACGACGCCTCGATCACCCCGTCGTCGGCCATGTAGTAGATGGCGCGGCCGATCATGATCTCGCCGGGCCGGGTGGGCACGAAAACCATCCAGCCGTTGTCGATTCGCTCGGCGGTCAGCTGGTCTAGGGGGTATCCGCTGGTGTCGGTCCCGCGCGTGAGGATGAAGCGGCGTACCTGTTCGATGGCGTCGATCCGGCTCAGCGGCGGCGCGGTGACGAAGGTCCGCAGGCCCGCCAGCGTGAACTGGTTGAGCGCCGAGTCCACGTCGTGGTCGGCGGGATCGAAGACCGCGGCCACGGTCTCGTAAGTCACCACGCCAGCCTGGGCCGCCGAAACCAGGTTCGCGACAGCGGATTTCGTGGTGTCGGTGATTGTCTTGCCGGCCGAGTCCATTACCTGCAGGATCGTGTCGACGGTCGAGCCGGTCGTCCAGATCCCAGGCACGGCGGCAGCCACCCCGGGGCCGAGTGGCGATTCGCCGCGGAACCACTGCCCGTCCTCCCACCAGTAGCAGAAGGTCAGCTGCCCGGTCGCGGCCCGCGGATTCAGCACCGCGTCGGTGACCCAATCCGGTGCGCCCGCGTACAGATTCGGCAGGGGAGCGCCGTCGTTGTAGACGGCATCGAGCTCGGGCGCGTTGAGCACCCCGCCCGAGATGACGGCCCGATCGCCGGGCAGTGCGTACAGTGTGCTCCCGCTCCGATTCGAGCCTTCGAACCAGGCCAGTGCGGGCAGTATCCGCGGACCGTGCGGAGCGTCCAGGGCGACGAACACCGCCGCGAGAGCCGTCCAGTTGGACCAAGCCAGCGGCAGTGGCGGGAAGACCTCGGTGGTCGCCTGCCCGCGGATCTCCTTGGCCCGATCTGACCGAGCCTGCTGGGCCGCGACCCGCGGCGAGCGCAGCAGCCGATCGCCGTGACTCACATACGCGGCCAGCCAGACGGGTAGTCGTTTGCGGGGATACTCCCGCAGGTCCGCCAGGTACGCCTCGGCCGGAAACAGCTGATCGTCCGGAAACGGCTCGTCGCCGTAGTCGTAGTCGGTCTGCACCTGGCCCGCGTTGTTGAGGCTGATTCGCATCCGCCACCACGGGCCCTCGCTCATTCGGGCCGCGATCTCGCGCTGCTCCTGCACGAGCAGCAGGACCGCTTCCGCCGGTTCGGCCCGAAAAGCCTGGTCCCCGGCCGAGTACACGACGCTCCAGGTCTTGACGGTGACGGTCCACGCGAAGGTGGCATCGACGCGCTCCCAGCCCTCCGGCGCCGCGGCCGCGAGTTCACGCGCGATGCGGTGGGTCAATGCCCGGGCTTGCTCGACGATCTGACCCTCGTCGGGTACGGATTCCGGTCCCGGATGCGACACGACACTGAACCCGATATCGGACTCCTGATTCGCCTGCGCGAACCCGGCCATGAACGACTTCATGAATTCGTCGTCCGGACTTCCCGCCTGAGGCCTGTCCACGCTTCGAGCTCCCCTCCTCGACCGCCGCACGTTCCACCCGGTCGGATACCTGTGCGACCTTACACATTCGAGGTGCTCGTGTCGGCCCCGGCCGAGGTTAGCTCAGTGTTCGCGGGGGCTGATGTGACCGTCGTCGCGGATGTGTAGCGCGTCCAGCCCTGCGGTGGGCCCACCGCTGATGGCGACGTCCCAGCCGCCCTCGGTGCGCTGCGGCGCGAAGGCCATGGCGTCGGTGTCGACGCCCGCGCCGACGAGGTACAACCGAACCCGGTCGGCGGCCTCCGATTCCAGCAGACCACCGGGCGGAGCGTCATGGACCGGCCAGGGGCGACGCCGCCGGAATCCGAGGCGTTCGATCTCGCGGCCCTGCTGTTCCTCCAGGTTCTCGCCGCGCCCGCGTGCCAGGATGCTCCACACCGCGTCGCGCTTGTCCCAGCGGTAGAAGAAGGCGCGGCTGGTCACCTGCAATCGCGCCGAGATCAACCCGGAGTCCTTGCGTTGCTGCACGTCGATGCGGGCGCTGTGCCCGTGTCGATCGTCGAGCAGAACCTCCAGATCGCGGCTCTTGGCCGACGAATCCTCCCGGGTCTTTGTCACCACGGTCGACGGCATGGCCGCGAATCGCCTTATTATGTCGTCGAATTCGGCCGGCGGGCCGGAGAATCGGGCGCTGATCTGGTGGATCCGCCCGTTGAAGCCCTTGTCGACGCGGTTGAAACCCTCCCCGACGAGAATGGCCTTGTCCCAGGTTTCGGCCCCGTCGAGCTCCGGTTCGAACCCCAAACCCTCGAGCAGCGAGACCAGCTCCCGGGCGCGGTGCCCGCCCTGCGCGATTACCGCCGCGGCTTGGCGTTTGCTGATCGGAGTCAACGTCGAGGCGAATCCGCCCCGATAGCCGGTGTACTCCTCGGAACCGATCCGGCGCACGCCCTGAGGAATGAACCACAGTGTTCGCACGGCGACATCCCTTCCGCGTCGGTCCGGCCCCGGAATCTTGCCGCCGACCATAGCCGATCAATAGCGGCATGGCGCCGCCCCAGTTGATCCTCGGCGCGTTCTATGGCAGCGTGGCGCGAGATCGCGAGCTGTCACGGCGTGAAAGGCGCTGCCGGGCAGCGGATCAGTAGAGCAGGTCAGCGCGTATTCGGGGGCGGTCGTGAGGTCACGGGGGTGTCTGGTTGAAACCGCTACCGGGCGAGTGATTCTCGTCGCAGGCGGTCAACGATGATCTGGGAGCCGCCGCTCGCGGGGACCCTCGGGTGGCTGGTCGGCATGAAATGGCCGGACGGCAACGAGGACTCGATGTGGGCGATCGCCGACGACTGGAAGTCCAGCGCCGAGGACTTGCGGTCGATAGACGCGGACATCGACGCGGCCATCGCGGCGGTGCGCGTGGCCTATCCCATCGGCGACGGCGGCGACCAGATCATCGCGCAGTTGCAGAGCATGCGAACCGGCGACCAGTCGATCGACAAACTCGCCGAATGGTTCGACACCATCGCCGGCACGGCGGAAAACACCGGAACCGAGCTCGAGTACACGAAGCTCATGTTCTACACCACGCTGGTCACGCTGGCCGCCGATATCGCCGCGGCCTGGCTCTTCCCGCCGACCGCGCCGCTGGCGGAAGGCGCGGCGATCGGCATCGGTCGCATCGCGGTCCGCATCCTGACGCGACGGGCGATCGATTTCCTCGGTAAAGAGGGACTCGAGGCCACCAAGATCTCGCTGATGCGGTTCGCCTTGAAGCAGACGCTCGTCGGCGGTGCGCTGGGCGCTTTGCAGGACGGCGGAATTCAGGCCTATCAGCATGAATTCGGCCGCCGGAGCGAGATCAATACGCAGCAGCTGCTGCTCTCGGCCGGTGGTGGGGCGGCCGGTGGACTCGTCGCGGCTCCCCTGGGCAAATGGCTTCCGCAAGCCATGGTCAACCGGATCGCCAAAGCGCCCATCAAGCAGATCACCGCGGAGAAGGCCGCCAATCTGCTCGGCGGCGGCATCGCGGGCGGGGTGGCCGGCCTCGCCGGCTGGGCGGTGAGCGGCGGCGTCACACACAACTGGCATTTCGATCCTCGCGTTGTCACCGCGGGTATCGCGGGCGGCACCCTGCCCGGCATGGCGCATGAGGGCAAATCGCCTTGGAAGGGAAGCCCGGACAAACTCGGGGTCACCAGCCCGAAGGTCGATGGCTCGCCGTTGGCGGTCATGGATAAGCAAGTCCACCCGTCTGCGGCCAAAGACATTGCGCTCACCGAGAATTCGACCCATGACGTGGCTCTGTCCCATGGGAAGGAAACGGGCGGAACGACTCCGGGTGAACATCCGCAGGGCAGACCCACGGATTTACAGCCACAACCCAGCGATTCGGGGAAGACCAGGGAGTCCCTCGCCGGTGTGCCCCAAACAGATCCAGTCACGCAGCTTCCCGTCCGCAACGGCCCGGTCGTCGATGCGCGACCGATGGAGAGCCCACAGCACCACAATCCCTCGCACGCGCCGGTCTCGGGTGAACCGAAGCCGGTTCCGGCGGCGGCTCCGCGGACGGAGACGCCGGTGGTTTCCCGGCCTGAGACCGCGGCGGCGCCGCGCGGGGATACACCGGCTCCTGCCCGCGCCGATGCGCCGGGCACCCATACCCCGCCCGCTGAACAGCGAGCATCTCCCGCGGCGATCCGTGACGCGGGGAGCCAGCCGGCACCGATGGCGGCTCGGGCCACCGGCCTCGAAGTACCCACCGGTCGCGTAAGCGAGCGCGCGGATCTCGCGGATCTCGCGGATCCCGGACGCACGGTCGAGTCCACCGCGCGCCCAGAGCGCCGCGAACTCGTCGGTGCCGGTGTCGGGCTCGAATCCCGCATCGGTGCGCGACCCGAGCATCCCGCTGGGGCGCCGGAACAGCATGGCCCGCGGCGCGTCGGCGATCCGACCCCCGATTCGCCGAGGCCCGGCGATCATCCCGTCGGCGACCAGAGCGCTCGTCATACGGGTGATCCCGCTGCGGAACGGCCTGTGCTGCCCGAGGATTCGCCGATTTCGGAGGCCGAGCACGCGCACGCGCGCGAAGCCCTCCAGCAACTGCACCCCGATGGCTCACCCGAGCATCTACTGCATCCGCAGGAAACCGATATCGCAGGCGCGCACAACCGGGCGACCGAGAACCATGAGTGGTGGCACGGTCTGACACCGGAGCAGCAGCACGCGATGATCAAGGCGCATCCGCACGAGATCGGCAACGCCGACGGCCTGCCGCCGCATGTTAAGGACGAGGCCAACCGGCTCGCTATCACGCGAGATCTGAACGCGCTGCACGAGCAGAATCCGCGCATCGACAAGTGGACGAGCCGGTTCACCGATCCGGAGAACTTCCGGCAGTGGAAGAACCTCGAATCCACGCGCAAGGCGCTGGAGGAAGCACACGATCTCGCGGCCGCGTACGTCGACAAGTTCGGCGGCGAAGAACCGCCGGTACACGTGCTGTCCTACGACTCCAAGGAGTTCAACGGCGAGGGCCGGGCCGTCGTGGCCTTCGGCGACACGTCGAAGGCATCGTCGGTCTCCTTCCATGTCCCCGGCATCACGACCACGGTCCGCAGTCTGGAAGGCAACCTGAAGAACGCCTTCAACCACATGTGGGAGACGGCGCAGCGCACCCAGGATCCCGACATGGTCGCCTCCATCGCGTGGATCGGTTACGACGCTCCGAGTGGATTCCCGAAGATCGTCCGCGAGATGACCGATACCCGGATGGCGCAACGAGGCGGGCAACTGCTGGCCCGAGATGTAGCCTCCTTCAGTCAAACTCGCCGATTGGGTGCGGAGCTACCCGGCGGTCACCCCACCCCCGACGTTCACCTGTTCGGCCACAGCTACGGTTCCACGACCACCAGCTTCGCGGGCGCGGGCGGCCGCCTGCACGGGGACATCTCCACCATCACTCTGCTCGGTTCGCCCGGAGCAGGTCCAGTCGGCCATGCCGCGGATTTCGGCATCGGAGCGCACAATGTATTCGTCGCCAGCTCCTCCCGCGACCCGGTGACCTGGATCGGCGCGAACACGCTCGGCGAAATCGGCCGTGTCGCACCGAAACTCGGCATGGGTCTGGGCATGGACCCCGCGATCGAAGCCTTCGGCGCCCGCCGCATCGCCGCCCAATTCCCCGGCGGCGTCCACACGTTGAGCGACATCTCGACGCACACCGGCTACTACAACCACATGGATGAGGGACGCGCCGTCCCGAGCGAATCCCTGCACAACTTCTCCCGGATCGCATCCGGCCAAACCCCGCACCTCCTACCGGAGTACTCCCGCCCTGGCCACGAAGACCTCAACGCCAGGCAACGCACCCTGGGCTCCAGCCCCCACGACCCGGCCCGCTTCCGCGCCCCCGAGACCGAAGGCCATCAGGGCGAACACCCCTACGGCTACGACGATCTGGTCCACGCCAACCGCACGCTGGACCCGCCCCCCACCGCTCCCGAACGCACCCACACCCAAACCAACGACTGCGGCCCCCAAGCCCTCCGCCAGGTCCAGGAACTGACCGGCAACCCCAATATCCACGTCCCCGACGACCCGACGATCGCCGACCACGGCATGACCGCCGCGGAACTCGAGAACGCGGCCGGCGCCCACCTGGACCGCCACGAAACCCTGGGTTCGATAGCCGACCAACTTCATCGACTCGGCGACGGCGCGACCGCCCTGGTCGTGGACGAATTCCACGGCCCCACAGATGCCAACGGAGTCGGCGCCCACGCGTACACCGTCACCAACGACGGCGGCCGCCTCGTAGTCCACGACAACGCTGTCCCCGGCGACTCCCATCCCTTCCCGCCGGACCACACCAACGTCAAATCGACTCACGCGATCGTCTATGACTCGCAGGGGAATCCGGTGCGGCCGCTCGAAACCGCCCCGCGGGAGAATCCTGTCGGTCAACGGCCGGAAGCCCGAATCGGTCAGCCGGATTCGCACCCTGAGGGGCTTGAGCACGCGAACCCTGCCCACGCCCCGGACGGCACCGAGCCCGCACGCCCGAAGCTGCCGGTCGAAGACAAGCCGTACTACGCGAACCCGCGCTACGAAGACCTTACGGCCTCGCACGAATACGCCGCGAAGAACAAGATCAGCCACGGCGAGGTCCAAACCATCCGAGACTTCGAGACCGGGAATCATCCCGAGATCTCCCGGCTCACCGATGCCGAACTGGACGCGATCCGCCGCAACCAGGGGTTCAACCTCAACGAGCCGGTCAACGACGGCACCCGCAACGGGAATCCCGCAACCTTGGCCGACCGCGATGTCGAAATCCGCACGCTGATGTCTGCCTACAACAAGCTTCCCGACTACGAGGGCATCGTCCACCGCTCGCTGCGCATCGATGACCCCGCAAAACTGAGGCAGTTCCTGGCCGACTACTCCGTAGGCAGCCGCCCCATCGATGCCGGCTTCGCCTCCTCCGACAAGGACAGTTCGATGCCGGGGGGAAACATCGAATTGACTATCGAGTCCCACACCGGAAAGGACATCTCCTGGGCAAGCCTGTCTCAGGACGAGGTTGTCTTCCCTCCGGGCACCAGGTTCGAAGTCATCCGCCGTGAGTTCATCGACGGCAACTACCACATCCAGCTCGAAGATCTAGGAAGGACACCGGATGGCCATCAGTCCCGAGGAGATGGAGCAGATAGCACGAGAAATGCTGGGGCCCACGATGAGGGACGAGATCGACGACCCGGAGATCCGGGCACGAGCCGACCGCAACACAGCGAGACTCCGCGAGAAGAACGCGAAGGGACGCCGCCCGGCCACCGAGGACCAGATCAAGATCTGGCAGGCGTGGGGCGAGTCGGAGATCGCCCGGATCAACCGGGAGCGAGGCGAGAACACCTAGCCGGCGAGGATTCCGCCGCACCCACCCGCGCCGTCGATCCCGAACAACGCTCGCCCAGCGCCCATTTCGACCCGGCACTGGAGCGGCCGTCCACACTGACCCCGCACCTGGCCTCACGTTTCGAGGAAATGCGGGCCGCCGCCACTGAGATCGCAAAGGCTCATTACGAGCCGGGGCGTGTCGCCGAATTGCCTACGCTCCGTGAGAAATTCGTCCAGATATTGGATCGCGCAGGGCTCATGGACCCACACGAGAGCGTGACTCCCTGGCGACTTCTCAAGGAATACGATCCCGCGCTCGCCCGCTACTTCGAGCAGCACCACGAGACCTTGCTGCCGAAGGCAACCGAACCCGCAACCCACCCCACCGAATCAGAAAACCGGCCAACCGAATCCGCCCCCCGTCAGAACGAACCCAACTCACACCAGGATTCGTCTCACGTGCTCCCGGATCACACCCCTGTCGAAGATCCGCTGTCTCACTTCGGGGAAAAGACCCCTGCGGGCCTGTCCCTCCACGACGAACCCGAACTGCGTGAGCTAGCCCGCCAGGTCCCCGAGGACCCTCGCTTCTTCACCATTGACGCCCACCTGACCGAACGCGGCACCGTCCTACTGGACGGTCGCGAATACACGATGGAACAGCTGGCCGCCCGCTTGAATTCACTCGGCTACGACGGCCGCCCCATCCGCCTGATCGGCTGCGACGCGGCGTCCACCGAAGCCGCCGCCCGCCTGGCGAAAGCCACCGGCAAACCCGTCCTTGCCCCCACCAAACCGGCCTGGACCGACCACGACGGCCGCGTCTACTCCTCCACCGCCGACGTCACCCCCGAAGGCACCCGCCGTCCCCGCATCCCACCGGATGGAGATTGGGAACTCGTCCGCCCCGACGGCACCAAGGCCAGGGTCTCCAGCGACGGCTTTGTCCCAGGCACCCGTGAGGAGGACAAGTACGGACTCGATCCGGACAGTGCGCGGGATAGGAGTGGGTCACTCGACGAGGCCGAACTGCGCCGGGTCACTGAAATCTATGAGGCTCTCGGCGAGGAGCCGCCCCGGGTGAACATCGGCGAGAACGACGCTGCCTACTCGGCTGGCGGCGCGCACACTATCGAGCGCCACGGCCCGGAAGTGCCGCTGAACAGGGTCGATGCTCCGCCGGGGGACCGGACCATCGAAGGCCGAATCTATGGTGATCAGCCCTGGGGCCCTCAGCAGAACTGGTCGTATCGCTGGACGGACGTGTCGACAATGAACCGCACGATCAACGACTACCTGAGGGCCAACTGGGAGAACATCCGCACCGATCTCGCTCTTAACGGCGAGCATTCGGCAATCTTCGATGCAGGGCACAGCGTTGGAGAGGGCTTCTACAACCAAGGTATGGGAGGGGTTGGGCCACGGTTGGCGCACTACACGCAGACCAGTCACGCCAAGGTAGTCCTGACTCTGATCCCGGGTACCCCGCCCTCGTTCATGGTACTCACCGCATTCCCTTCCGGATTACCCTGATCGTTATGGAGATTCCTGAAGCGTTGCGTGCACGGGCGAACCAGCCACCGCCCCCCGCGATTGATCAGGTTCGTGAGTTCCTGAGTAGTTATGTTGCGGACTCTGTCGGTCTGGACGAGGTACGCGCGAACATGGCCCGATTGGCGCAAGTCAACCGAAGGACCGTGGAGCGCAAGGCGGAGGCCATCGAAGCGTTGCTGGCCACTCCTCAGCCAGAGGGCACGCTGTCGTGGATGGTGGCCGCTGACGGAAACTGGGTTCTTGACGACGAGACCTCCGATGCTGCGGCGGAAGCCTGGCTCCGCGACATCGCTGCACTCATCTGGAGTGTCCTTGCCGAAACAGATAACCGCAATAACGACTGACCGCGTTTGTGGCACACGAAGGCGGGCTAAACCGTCGCGCCTCGGTCAGGGGGTGAATGGGTGGCCGCGGTGGTTTTCGCAGTCCAGGCGTGCGCGGATCTCGGCGACAGTCGTGCCCCGGATCGGGTGTCGACGGGATCGGCCAGCAGAGAACGGCCAGCCGAGGACGGTGCCGAAGCCGGTGCCGATGAGCAGGCAGGCAACTTCACTGATCATCGCCTTCTCCTTCATGATTCGCGCCGCTGCGAGAGCTGACGGTGTGCATTCTGAGCTCTTCGAGCGCGTGGCCGCCTACTTGCAGAAGGGTCTGTAGCGCCGCGCTGCTGACGAAGAGTTCGAAGTCTCCGTGCTCACCGAAGATGAGTGTGACCGCGTGGTCCTCGGCGTGTACGACGGTGCGGATGGGGCATCGGTCGTCGGCGCTGGCCCAGCTGCCGACCTTCAACTGCTCGAACATGGCCGTCCTTTCGACGGTTCGGGCTGGTGCGCAAGCAATCTGAGATCAGGATTAGCGTGAGATGTGGCGAGCGCCACACCTCAAGAATAGGCTGATATATCAGCCAATTCAATGGGTGCGTCTGAATGATGTTGATCGGCAAGGTGATTCGTTGTGCGTACGAAGGGAAGGCGAGATGGGGGAACGTTCCGATCCATCGGCTTTGCGATTCCTGATTGGGCATGAGTTGCGGGTCGCTCGTGAGCGCGCCCGGGTCAAGCAGAGTGAGGCCGCGAAGACGATCGGGTGCAGTCAGCCGAAAATCGTTGCGATGGAATCCGGGAAGTATCTGCAGCAGCCCGATGACGTCACCGCACTGCTGAAGCTGTATGGCGCTGATGTGGCCCAGGTCGACCGGCTCGCGTCACTGGCCGGTCAGGCCGATCAGAAGACCTGGTGGGCACCGTTTTCCGAGGTGCTACCGAACTGGTTCAAGACCTTCGTGGGCCTGGAGGGTCTGGCCCGAAGCCAATTCATCTATCAGACCGTCACATTCACCGGGCAGCTGCAGACCAGCGCCTATGCGACGGCACTGCATGAGGGTAGCCCGCTGGTCGCCTCGGTGGATGTGCCGCAGATCGTGCGGGCCAGAATGGCTCGGCAGCGGCTGATCGGCGCCCGCCCGATGGGCTTGAGCTCCGTCATCGAGGAAGCGGTCCTCGACCGAGTGGTCGGCACCGCGGTCACGATGCGCGAGCAACTCGCGCACCTGTCGCGGCTGATGAAGCATGACCACATAGACATCCGCATCCTGCCGACCAGGAAGTATGCCCACGCCGGGAACGTTACCGAGTTCACGCTGCTGCAGTTCGCCGAAGCTCAGACCGTCGGCTACATCGAGTACCCGACCGGCGCTCTGTACCTGCAGGATTACGATGGGGTCGCAGTGTACGAGATGCTGGCCGGGCAGCTCCTTGCGGCGGCGCTATCGAAAAGTGAATCCGCCGAACTCATCAGGAGCCGCGTGGCCGGGATGAAATGAGGGAGTCGGTCGATGGCCCCGATCAGTCCTGTCGGGTGGCGCAAGTCCAGCTACAGCGGAAGCAACGGGGGCCAATGCGTCGAGGTCGCCATCGCAGCCGGGACGGTGCGGATTCGCGACAGCAAGTATTCCGGATTGCCGGAACACCGACCGATCATCACGGTGCCGAGTGATCTATGGGTTGAGATGCTCGACTTCGTCCTACGTCGAAGTACGGGTGAAGCCGGGATGGGTTTGCATGTCGAGCTCAGTTCTTCCGGCGATGCGATATTGAGTCATAACGGGATCGTGCTGGCGTTCACGGCCGCGGAGTGGGACGCATTCCAGCAGGGCATCATGAACGGTGAGTTCAGCGCCTCGTAGGACGGGGCTCTGATGCTTTGTGCGATGCTGGTGGCAGGACAGGGGCGGAGGTTTCCAACGGTGAGTGCCGAGTTCGACGAGCTACCACGGCTTGCACGTGTTTACGACGGCCGAGATGACAGCGGTCGTCCGATCGCAGTTCGGGAGCCGCTGCCGGCGGATCTGAGTGACCGCATCCTCGCCTACCTCAACTCGGCTCCGATCGTCCTGGCCGCACGCAGCTTCGAGGTTGACGAATTCGCCCCGTCCGATCGCGATGTGCCGCTGACCTTCCGCACCGACGGCGTCTGGATCTGGGCCGGCGCGGTGTCCCACTACCTCCGTAAACACGCCCTGCCGCCGGACCCAGAGTTGGTGAGCCACATCATCAGTCGCGAATATCGGCTCAGCGAAGTCACCTCAGAGGCGAAGGATCAGGCAGTTCGCGTTATCACCATGGGGTAGCGGGAGCCAGTCATGATCCAGGTGGAAGTCGACCGCATCGCAAGGATTGGCATATGCCGGAACATGATTCGGTCGAGCCGATTGGCCATGCAGAAGCCCTCGGCTCGATAGGGCGCGGTCTATCGGCCGTCACACGGAACTCGAGACCGGAGTAAAGCTCACCGACGGTAAGGTACGTGGTTGCGCCAATAGGATCTGAGTTGCGGCTTCCATACCACCTGCGCGGGCCGTCGGCCAACTCCGAAGGGATCCGGAGGAATTGGCAACCTGCTCGGAGTAGAGCTGTCGCTGTGAGCGTGTCAGCCGGGTGCGCGTGCGTGGAAAGCTCGGCAATTTACTCCATGGTACGGTCGGGCCATGTCGTCACCGGGGGCTGGACAGTACAACAATGGAACTGCATCGGGTGTGAGCACGCCGGCGCCTGCCGGCTGGAACGCTCAGCAGCCCGGTCCGGCCACTTCCCTGGCTTATGGGCCGCAGCAGAACGTGCAGACATCTCCGTTCGACGTTCCAGGCTTCCTGCAACAGCCGCAGCGCCGCAGTTCGAAGTGGTGGGCGTGGGGCCTTGGTGGCGCGGTGCTGGCATCGGTGGTATGGGCCGGAGGCATCTTCGCGTTCAGCGGCAGCGGCGGAACCGATCTCCGTGGCTACCACTATGTTGAGAACTTGTGTGGTGCAACAGATATCGCGGCGCTACGCGGTGTGGGTTACGAGATCTCCAGCCGGGGGACACAGTATCGTGGTACGACCTCTGCGGTGATCGACACGATGAATTGTCAATTCTCATTGGATAACACCAAGAACACCGCTGCGGGCGCTCTGTTTTCAGCCACGGCCACTCTTCATAAGAAGAATGATTTTGCGGCCGAGTTCTCGGCGGCGAACACGGGACCCGTCATGACGTCGGATGGCTACAAGGTCGAGATTACCAGGTTGTCGGGCCTTGGAGATGAGGCGTATGGCAGGGTCGAAACCGGTCCCAACATCCCGGATGGTCGCGTCATCGCGGTGAGTGTCAGGGACGCCGGCCTCATTTTCGAGATCTCTGCTGCGCAGCCGATGGTTTCATCGACGGCGGCGTCTGATCCCAACCATTTTTCGGTGGACGCAACAGTGGAGATCCTTCGCTCCGTCGCGAAGGCTACCATGGTTAATTTGCGGTCATAGAGAAGATTTCGATCAACTGTGGGGAGCTTGATCCATGACTGGCGATAAAACTCAGATCGCAAATTTGAAATCACCGGCGCAATCGGGAACGCTGAAATTCGACGATTCGGCGGTTGCTGACATGGTGAATGCTTGCAACGGGCTTCTGGGAAAATTCATCGGCCTTCAGTCGTTCACCGACCGGCTCACCGGTCTGAAGGCGTTCGCGGGGCCTCCTGAGAAGTTCTTCTCGGGAACCCGGCTTGCTGATGAGTATTCCAGCAAGGGTGGTGATCTTGCGGATGCGATCAAGGAACATATTGCCATCCTGGATGACTTGGTATTTACCTATAAAGCCGCTGGAAAGTCGTATGCAGGCGCCGAAACCGAATCGGTTCAGAACTTCGAGAACATCCAGCGCCCGGTTGGTGCCAGCTTCTCCAGTGCGCCGCCCGATCCCGCCAAGGTGAAGGCGCCGGGGTTTACCTCGAAGGACCCCGCCAATGTGCAGGCGACGGGTGTACACGCGATTTCCGCGGAGACGCCGACCTCCAAGCAGTGGATCGATCTGTACGATCTGCGGATGAGCATAGATTCGGCTTCGGTCGCCTATGTTGGTGAGCTCTGGAAATGGATTGCCGGCCAAATAAATGACGCTCTCCCAGATTTCACGAACAAGATCCAATCCACGAATAGCAAGTGGGATGGATATGGCGCCGACACTGCGCGGAGTTCGACGTCCTCGTATGCTGATTCAGTGGGCAAATTCTCCGTTGCGCTGAAGGCGGTCGGTGATCAGATTGTCTACATCTCAGGATGGCTCGAAGAGGCAAAGAAGAACATGCCGCCGAGTGCCAACAATCCTGCCGGTCAGATAATAAGCTGGCCTACCGGGATGAATTTGCAAGCCGGTGTTCAGATGTCTACGACGATGTTCACTGACGATACGCCCAAGTATCAGGAGAACTATCGCAAGACCTACGTCGCGGGGATCGCTGACTACAACGGGGCGATGTTGTCGATCCCGTCACCGAATACGCCGGTGACCCCGCCGACTGTTCAGCAACCAGGGTCGCCGAGCAGTACCGATCAGAACGGTGGCGGTAACCCGTCATCTCCGGGCTCGCCGACGGTGCCCAGCCAGCCGAACATCGACAACAAGCAACCGGAAACACCGAACAAAGATCAGCCGACGAAAACGCCGACCACCGACGATACGTTGAAGACGATCGCGCAAGAGTTGGCGACAACGGCCCAGACAGTGGCGCAACAACTGACATCGGCCGTCTCGACTGGAGTGCAAGGACTGGAATCGATCGCTCAACAGGTCGCGACCACCGTTCAGCAGCAGCTGTCGACCACCCAGACGCCGAAGCAGCCCGACGATCAGAAGGAGACGCCCAATCCGCTGACCAATCTGTCGTCTCTGCTGACGCCGACAGGTAGTACGTCCGGCCCAGGCGGTCCGGTCGGAACATCGACTGCCCCCAAGTCTCCAGAATCACCGAAATCCCAATTGTCCCAGCGGACAACGGTCGCGAACGCACAGCAAGAGGAATCTGTCACCGCGACCACTCGGGCGGGTGTCGCGGCGACGGCCACTTCATCGAGCGGCGCGTCGTCAGGGATGCCGGGCATGGGTTCGATGGGGCACGGAGGTGGCGCCACGGGTCAGGCGAAGGAGCACAAGCGGCCTACATTCCTCACCTCGGCTGAGCATTTCGACGAGGTTGTCGGCGAAGTACCCGATGCCGTCACGCCGGTGGCCGAGAAATGAACCGTACCTGGCAGTTCGGCGACCTCGAGTTCGTCGTGCTGTGGGAGCAACTCCAAGGCGATTTCCTTCCGCACCCGTTCTTGTTCACCAGCCGGACGCCGCTATATGACGACTATCTTCGCGAGAAGCGTGAAGTCGCGGAGCAGGTGAGTCAGAGGTTGGACGGGTCCATTGCCGAGGTGCTGGACGCCGTCGCGCACCCTGATATCCGCATCATCGTCAATGGCTGGGATGTCCAAGAGGCTGAACGTCCGGACGGGCGAATCAGAATGATCGCCACCCGTAGAGGTGACAAGGGCTACCTGGTTACGCAGGTTCCCGGCGAAACCGTATTTCACAGTGGTGGATTCACCATCATTGAATGCGACCCGATCAGGCTTGCGGACGCGGTGGTTGCAGCCTTGCCGAAGGCCACGCCGGGCGCGGACGCGGAGATCCAGCTCACGCCGCCAGATGTGCGGCACGACGATTTCGATTACGAGTACGGGCAGTCGCGAGTGAGTGCTGACCCTGTAGACGGAGTTGCCTACGGGGCCGCACGCTTCTTGAACAGACCGCCGGCGGTCGTAGGAGCCATCGATGTAGTCCAGGGGTCGTCCGTATTCGGTCCGCGTGGAATCAGCAGGCACCGGCTGGAGTGGCGTGATCTGCTCGACGACGGACGGTATGCGATCGGGCACGTAGCACCGTGGAAGGCGATCGCGGTCGATGCTCAGAAACTGACCGCGATGATCAACGTTCGTATCGCCGAGGTGATTCGAGTGATCAGGGACGAGCGTGGGTGAGACGCCATGAGCCCGGGAATATCGATGGCTCTCGTCGGCTACCGTATGGTACTCATACGCCAAGCTAACTGGGAGGGAGTTCGCCGTGACTGAGGTGGGGGCGGTCGGTTCTGGCGCGGGTGAGGGGGAATGGGCCTCGCTGGTTGTCGCCAATACGACCGGGTCGATTCGGGTGCGGACCACCAATCAGGGTTTGCCGCTGGCCGTGAAGGTCGAATCGGCTGAGTTGCATCGGGATCCGGCGCAGTTGGCGGGGGAAGTTCTCAGGCTGTGTCAGAAGGCGGCCAATCGGGCCGGGCTCGCGCTGCGGAAACAGTTGGAGGAGGCCGGGCTTGATGCGGCGGGGCTGGCCAGGGCCGGGCTTCCGACCGAGGCGGATGTGGCTCGGCAGGAGATTGTCGAGGAGCAGGACTACGATACTGAGCCGCAGAGTTGGCTCAGGACGGTGTGAGAGGGGGGCTCGTGGTTTCGTCGATGGATGAGTTGCAGGAACAGGTGCGGCGGCAGCTGTATCGGTTTCAGGACTTGGCGGATCAGATGGCGGCCGTGCGCGGGCGGGAGACGTCCGAGGATGGGGCCGTGACCGCGGAGGTCGACGGGAACGGGGCGCTCAAGGACTTGCAGTTCAGCAGTGCGGTGTCGCGGATGACGCCCGCGGAGTTCGAGCAGGCCGTGGTGACGACGGCGGCGCAGGCGGCGCGGCGGGCGTTCGAGCGGCGGGCCGAGATCGTGGACCGGTTCAATGAGGAGATGGCCGAGTAGGCCGGTCTGTTAACAGAACTTTGCGCCAGAGTTTGCATCTTGCGGTCTGGCACAAGAAATTTCGTGCTTGTAGTCTGAGCAAGATCATAGGTAGTGGGAGGGACACTGATGGTTGACCACGTCGCGGCGGAATTCACGCCCATCTTGGCGTACGGCACCGAGAAGGCCGGTATCGCCGCGCAGGTCGCGGGGGCGGCGGCCGCGGATGTGGGTACCGCGATGGCGCAGGCGGTTCCGGTCTTCGGGTTGATCGGTCAGGAGTTTCTGGCGGCGTTCGCGGTCGCGCAGGGCAACTTCCTGATGTCCTCGGCCGAGATCGCCGCCGTGCACGCGAACACCGCGACCGCGGCGTACGCGGCCGTCGGCACCTACGGCACCAATGAGGTGACCTCGGCGGCCAGCTTCCTATCGACGATGCTGTGACCAATCCGTCGAATCCGACCGTGCTGGACGGGCTTCGCGGCAGTCCGATCGGTCCTTACCTCGATACGCCGGTGTCGGATGTATTGAGCACCATGGGATTGCCGCAGCTACCACAGCTTCCGGCGCTGCAGCTGCCGGATCTGTCGGGGCTGCAGCTGCCCACCCTGCCGACCATCGACCCGACCGCGCTGATCCAACCGGTCACCAGCCTGCTGCAGTCGTTCGGGACGGGCAGCCTGAGCAACAGCAGCTTCAATCCGGCGACCATCCTGACCTCCCTGGTCAGCGCGCTGACCTCGGCCATGTCGGCGAGCAAGTCGGCGACCAGCACAGTGATGAACACCTGGTCGAGCGAGGCCGCGACCAAGGCTCAGGAGACCAGCAATCTGGTCGAGACGCAGAGCGGGACCGTGGCCGCGCAGGGTGCCCAGCAGCACGCCATCCTGATCGCCGCCGAGGCCATCGTCGGCGAGGGCTATGCCGAAATGACCGCTCTCATCGGGCAATTCATCGCCCAGGTGACCGCGGCGACCGCGCTGATCGCCACCCCCGCCGGGATTCCGTGGCTGATCGCCACCGCGACCGAGACCATCAACGCGGGCCTGGCCATCGCGGCCAAGACCAAACTGCAGCTCGCGGGCAGCACCGCCGAGATCGTCGAGGCCGGGACGAAGATCATGATCGCGGGCGCGCCGGTCGCGTCCAATATCTCGAACCTGGTGAACATGGTCGGCACCGCACTGCAGCCGATCTCCAGTGTCGCGCCGACGGTCGTCGAGAAGGTGGCCGAGAAGGGCGCGACCGTGTTGTCCAGCGGCGTCAGCGATCTCAGCTCCGCGCTGACCAGCAACAACAACACCAATACGAACAACACGAACAAGACCACCACGCAGACGCCCTCGACGACCACCACCAAGACCGACGAGGCCAAGAAGACCGAGAACCCGGACGGCACCAAGATCGACGGTGGCGGCGGCAGCCCGCTCGCCACGCTGCTCGGCGGCGGTGTGCCCACCACCACGACTCCGGCCAACACGTTGGGCAGTAGCCGGATTCCCACCGGTGAGGTCACGTCCGGGGCCGGCGTGCCCAAGACGGTCACCGAGGCGAACGGCCGCACCACCGCGACCACCTCGCCAGGCATGACCGGCGCGGGCGCCGCGGGCCGGGCCGGCGCCGCGGACGAGGAATCGACCACGGACCGCTCGGGTCTGGTCACCGGAGCGCACGGCGACGAAGTCGTCGGCGTCATCGAGGGCGTGGTCCTCCCGGTGGTCGGCGCGATCGAAGCCATCGACGAGCCGCCGGACAAGGCGCTCACCCTCTAGATTTCGAATTGCCAGGGGACACAGGAGGATTGGCATGAGCATCAACGCATTCGACGGTCTGCGCTTCGACGCCTCGACGGCCCGCGACGCCGCGGCCCAGCTCGACGCGCTCGCCGACCGCATCGCGGGCGGGCTGGGCGTGGAGCAGGCGAAGCTCGACTTCGCGCCCGCCGGCGCCGACGAGGTGTCGCAGCGCGCGGCGCAGACCCTCAACGCGGTCGCCGCGTCCTTCGTGGCCTCCGGCGGCGACGGCGTCACCGAATTGCGCAACCTCGCCTCGACGCTGCGCAGCCAGTTCGACGCCTTCGGCAAGGTCGAGGAGCAGTCCGTCCTAGGCTTCGCGGGCTGAGCGGAAACACTCCTGATGCTGGAACCGACGAAACCCGGCTTCACCGAGACGGTTTGGGAATCCCTGCCGCCCGAGCAGCTGGCGCGTGACCTGGTGACAGGGGCGGGTGCCATACCCGCCGCCGAAGCCGGTCTCGCCTGGACGCGCTTGAGCGCGGGTTTCGCGGCAGCCGCACTCGACTACGAGCGGATCCTCGTAATCCTGGACAGCGCTTGGGAATCCAAGAACAGCGGTCCGTTCATCGAGCGCATCAAGGCGCTGCGCGACTGGCTCGGCGCATCCGCCTCGGCCGCGGCCGGCAACGCCACCCAGGCCGAAAGCCACGCGGCGGCATATGAAATCGCCAAACTCGCCATGCCCAATGTCGACGAGGTCGAGAAGCTGAAGGACCTCCAGCAGCTCATGCAACAGGTCGGCCTGGCCGCCGGTCTGCCGCTACTGGGTGGGCTGGCCGGAACCGAGGCCGACGCGGAGAAGGCGAAGGCCGAAGCGGCGCGAGTGATGCGGACCTACGAGGCCGCCACCGAATCGCTGGCCAAACCGTGGGAGCACCAGGCGCCGCCGCAGGTGACCGCCGGCCTGACTCCCAGCGAGCAGCCGGCCGCACCCGTGGAAACCCCGGAAGTGCCGGCACCGGTCACGCCCTCGCTGTCGTCCCTGTCCCTGGGATCTCTGAACCTGCCGCCGATGCCGCTGACGCAGTTGCGCACAACCGCTGTCGAAGCGAAAGAAACTACGACGCAACGCGTTGTGACACAGCCTGTTACGGTCCAGTCGAGCGGCACCGCCATGACGCCCACGGCCGTGGGCAACACGGGCCAGGACAGCGACGAGGAGCACACCCCGCGCGCTGGGCTCGTGGGCGCGCCCACCAGCGACGCCGAGCTCGGTCTCACGTCCGGTATGCAGGCCGCACCCGCCGTGCTCGGCGGCATCGACCCGGCCGCGCAGCGAGCGCCAGTCGACATCGCCTTCAACGCAGGTAGCTCCGGGGGCGAAAATCGCTCCGCTGCAGCGAATTCCGGGACCAGTGAGGGAGCGTCCGTATGACGACCCTCACCAACGACGGCATGATCGCGCTGGCCGGCCATCTGGGCGTGCAAACCCTGCCTCTGGTGCTGGCCATCGGTCCGCGGCAGCACACATACCCGGAGTGGGAACAGGCGCAGCACCTAGCCCGCACCGACCTACGCGCCCGCCGCATCGTCGACGCCCATGGTGACGTCGACGCCGTCGCTGCCACAGCTCTTTTCGTGCTATCGCAGCCCGACCGCGAACTAGCCATGCGGGTCCATACCACCGACGGCCCCATTCGCGTCTGCGTCGCCCGTCGCGCCGAGGACCACGCCGTCGCCATCCGCCGGGGCGACACCCTCGACATCGGCCCCTTATGGTCCGACGGCTCCGGGGCTTCCCTATCCCGTCCACTCCTTGACGCCCTCGGCCCCTGCCCGCCCGCAGACTTATCGGCGTTCAGCGCAGAATCGGCGGATCTCGCCGAACGACTCAACGCCGCAACAACTTCCGAAGACTACGCGAGCACCGTCTACAACCTGGGCGTCCCCGACACCGACGCCACCGCTTACGGTCTCGCGCTCTCGGCCACCCACTCCTACGCCGAAATCGTGGCCTACGCCTACGCTGACGGCCTCACCGATCGATCGCCCGGAGCCGTCGCGGTCTACGACACCGCACGGGGCCGCATTGTGGCCGCACCGGGCGTCGCCCCGGACCAGCAACTCTGGTCCACGCTGACACCGGGCAGTGATCACCGTATCGCGCAGTCGATTGCAGCCCTGATCGACTCGCTGCCCGGGGGGAGGTGGCTGTCGTGAGTCCCGCGTGACTTGTGCAGCTGATCAACCCCGAACCGGTGGTGCGCAACGCATCGCCTCTATCCATTCCGAACAAAAGGCAAGGTACAGACGATGGTTGCAAATGAAGCGGAAGTTGCCAAGGCTGCGCAGAGCCACATGGCCGACGTGGTCGCCTCGATCAAGGACATCCTGAGGAAGATCACCGACCGGGTGGATTCGTCCAAGGAAAGCTTCTCCGGTGACGCGGCCGACGCTTTCAAGTCCGCCGCGGTGGCGTGGGATGACGAAGCCGCGAAGCTGAACAAGGCCATGGACGACTTCCAGGACAAGGTCGGTCAGGGTACCGACGTGTTCAGCAACGTCGACATCACCAACAAGGACGACTTCGCGAAGGCTCTCACGAACCTCGGATAGTCGGGCCCACCTTCGCTACAACTTCTCTACACCACAAAGGATTACAGATGCTTTACGACAAAGCTGGCATGACCACCCTCGTGCACGACCTGCGGCAGTACCACAAGGATCTGGTTGCTGTCGCTGGCGACGGCACCGCCGCGATCGACACCTCCAGTGACCTCGGACAGGCCGTCGAGAAGCTGAAGCAGGCATGGTCGAACCCGAACAGTGGCGCGGAGAACGGCGCGCTGGAAGGTGTTATCGCCGCGAAGTCCGAATGGGACCAGGCGTACGCCGAGAAGTGCCTGTCGACTCTGGACGCTGTTGCGACTGCCGTCGAGAGCGCCCTGAACAATGCCCTCTCGGCCGACCTCCGGGTCCGGAACGCGTTCGGCCACTAAAGAGACGGCCGGTGTCACGAACGGCAGCGCACTCTCACCCTTGTGAGGTGCGCTGCCGTTGCTCGGTGTCCAGTAATCTACGTGCCCGTAGTTCCCGGTTCGATGGAGGATTTGGTTAGTGCCAGCCCAATTGACCACCCGTGCCCAGGTCAATGGGTACCGCTTCCTGCTGCGCCGACTCGACCACGCTCTGGTGCGGCGCGATGTGCGGATGCTGCACGATCCGATGCGGTCGCAGTTCCGGTCACTGATGGTCGGGGCGGTCCTTGCGGTGCTCGTGGTCGCGGGTGCGGCGATCATGGCCTTCATCCGTCCGCAGGGTTCTATCGGCAACGCGAATATCGTGATGGGCAAGGACAGTGGCGCCCTCTATGTCGTCGTGCGGGACAAGGACGACAAGAACAAGATGACGCTGTTCCCGGCATTGAACCTCGCCTCAGCGCGGCTGCTCACGCAGACGAGCGAGACGCCCACATCGGTCAAGGACAGCAAACTCAACTCGGTCCCGCGTGGGCCGATCCGCGGCATTCCCGGCGTGCCGGCTGCGCTGCCGGGCAGCGGCCAAGGCACCCGATCCCAGTGGACTCTGTGTGACAAGGTGCCGCTGTCCGCCTCCGGTGGGGCCGCGTCCTCGACCGGGGCGGAAACCACCGTCATCGCCGGGGACCTGCAACTCAATGACCACATCAAGGCGGCGGATCCGGGGACCGCGGTTCTGGCGAAGAAGACCGACAGCCAGAAGAAGGACCACACCTATCTGATCTACGACGGGAAGATCGCGGAGATCAACCCCGACAACGACGACGTCACGAAGAGCGCCCTCTCTCAGGTCCTCGATATATCCAACACGCGACCGATTTCGGCAAACCTCGTGGGCGCGGGCGTCAGCGTCCCGCCGCTGGTCGCGCCTACAGTTCCACGCGCAGGTGAGTTCGCTCAGGGTCGACTGAGCAACGTGAAGATCGGCAGCATCATCCAAGTTCCGGCACTGGATGGGTCCGGCCGCTCCGACCTGTATGTCGTGTTGGACAACGCCATTCAGCGGGTCTCACTGTTCACTGCCCAGTTCATCACGTTCGCGAGCTCCCAGAAGAACATCGACGGTTTCGTTTCCGTGACGCCGGACGCGATCGCGGGCATCCCACAGAAGCACGGGAATGACAAGATCAACCCCGGCCTGCCGGTCGATGACTTCCCCAGCGCGGCACCGAAGATCATTTCAGCCGCGGAGAATCCGGTCGCCTGCATCACCTGGGCGAAGAAGAACGGTCTCGGCAAGGATCAGGCGGATGCCACCGAGGCGACCACGGACTGGGCAACGACCCAACTGGTGATCGGCACGCGTTACCCGCTGGGGGACTCACAGACCCCGGTGACCTTGGCCACCGCCGATGGTTCCAGCGGTAGTCGCGTCGACCGGGTTTATGTTCCGCCGTCCACCGGAGAGTTCGTGCAGGCCACCAAGATCAAGCCGGGCAGCCCGGTGCGCGATGGTCTGTATTACTTGGGTGACAATGGAATCCTGTACGGCATACCGGATTTCAAGACAGCGCAGATTCTCGGGCTTGGTGTCAAACCGCATCTCGCTCCGTGGGAGATCTTGGGGACATTGGTGCCCGGACCCACGTTGTCCACTGATGACGCGCAGAAGAGCTGGGATGCGCTACCGACCCAGTAGAGACAATCCGCGGCCACTGCGCAACCGCAACCGATGATGCACCGGTAGTGCGGACCGGACTCGATCGGAGCGAGTGACATCCACACCGTGACGAATGGTCTTGTCACCCTTCCGATGCTAGGTTGAGCTGAGCCTGGGGCAGTGCCACACGGCGGATAGTACGAGCTAGAAGCTCGAATTTCGGAGGGTCCGCCGAGCGGATGCGGGGTGGGCCTTGGAGGGGTGGATGCGGTTCAGGCTGAAGAGAGCCGCCGCGGTAGCGGCTGGGCTCGTCATGCTGGCGGGGGTAGCGGCCTGCGGCGGAAGTTCGCGGGATACAACGGATTACGGTCCGTACTCGGGTAAGCCCAGCGATTCCGAGTTCGACCAGAAGCCCAGCAAGTCCCGGGGCGTGCTCGTGGAGTCGTTGCGGTTGGGCGAGCGCATTCTGTACGGGACGGAGATCGATCCGGAACTGAAGGTGGGGCGTGGGGGCGGTGTGTTCGCCAACTATCTCGGCCTGGACCATTCGGTCATCTCCGGACCCGAGTCGAACGCCGCGAATGGTCACGGCCCGCTCGCGGCCTTCGGCGCCCTTGCCGCGAACAAGTCCAACGCGGCTGATCAGTCCGAGAAGTTCCTGGCCATATCGCTGATCGAGTTTCCCGATGACGCGGCGGCGGCCGCGGCGGCGGCCGATATGGATCGCGCCGACTTCCAGGCGAACGCCGACAACACACCGGTGGCCGTGGATGCCTTTCCGTCCGCTATCAGTCATTGGCGGCCCGGCGTTCCCACGCTCGGCAGCGTCATGGCCTACAAGTCGCTGGTGATCCGGGTCTACGCGCAATTGCCGGATCCCGATCTCGGGCAGCTGGTCGATATGGTCACCCGGTCGTACCAGCGGCAGATCGAGCTGCTCGCGAACTACACGCCGACCCCGTCGGCGGAACTTCCCAATCTGCAACTGGACCCGGACAAGTTGTTGACCCGGATCGTTCGGACCGAGGATCCCACACCGGCCGCCATGAAGTTCGCCGTCTGGGGGGTGCATGCGTTCGCCGCGCTGTTGGGTAGCCCGGCGGCGGATGCTTCGGCGCAAACCGATCGTGGCGTCACCGCAGTGGGAATTTCCTACAACAAGCGCCTGTTCAAGATGCGCGACGAGGCCGCGGCCAAGAACTACGCTGGATATCTTCGCGATCAGCAGACTGGCACAGAGTCTTCGCCGGTGCCGGGAGTGTCCGGACTCTCCGACGTGACCTGCAGTCAGCTTTCCAAACCGGCAACGAATTCGTTGGAAGCCAGACGTTTCCGTTGCGTCGTGACGCGCGGCGAGTACGCGGCCGTGGTGTACAGCAATACCGATACCGATGTCAGGCAACTGGCCGCCGCACAGTACTCGGTCATGGGAGGGACGGCATGAAGGCGCTGATGCCGCAGGATCCGAAGTGGCTCGGGCGCAATCGCACTATCGCGGTCATCGGTCGGGGTGGCATGGGCCGAGTACTGCTGGGTCGTACGCCGACCGGGCGACTGGTGGCGATCAAGCAGATTCACCAGCACCTGGCCGGCGATCCCGAATTCCGTGGCCGGTTTGCTCGCGAGGTGCAGGCCTGTCGCCAGCTCACCGGTGCGTACACCGCCGCTGTGGTCGACAGTGACACCGAGTCCGAGAGTCCGTGGCTGGCTACCGAGTACATCGATGGCCCCGACCTGAAGACTGTCATCGATGAGTGCGGGCCGATGCACCTTGGTGGGCTGCGGCTGCTCGCCTCCGGGTTGGCGTCGGCGTTGCTGGAGATCCACCGCTCCGGGTTGTTGCACCGAGATCTGAAGCCGGGCAACGTACTTCTGACGCGCGAAGGCCCTCGGGTCATCGACTTCGGCATCGCGCGCGCACAGGACAGCGACGCGCTGACCGCCACCGGGACAGTCATCGGGTCGCCGGCGTACATGGCCCCCGAGCAGGCCGAGGGGCGTCCGCTGACGTCCGCCGCCGATGTCTATTCGGTGGGCGCGATTCTGGCAATGGCGGCGACGGGTTCGAGTCCCTTCCCAGGTGCGTCGACCCCGCAGATCCTCTACAGCGTCATGCACACCATGCCCAATACCGAGGGCGTACCGCCTGGGCTGCGCGAATTGGTGGATGCGTGCCTGTCCAAGGATCCGGCGCGGCGGCCGACAGCAGAGCAGTTGCTGGACGCGGTGGGCCGGATCCAGTCCGAGCCGGTGTGGCCTGCACCGGTCAGAGACCGGATCGACGCGCACCGTGCCGACTCGGACTGGTGGGTTCAAACGTCCGAACGGGAGTCGAAACGCCAAGACGAGTTGGAACAGGCCAAATCTCGTCGACGCGGAATGCTGAGATGGGCTGCGGCAGCGGCGGCAGCGTTGGTGGCAATCGGTATCGGAACATTCGGCGTTCGCGAACTTTCCATGCAGAGTGGGCATTCGCAGCCGATGGCCGATCCGTCGCTGACGGTCACGACGATGGAGCTGCAGCAACTGGATGTCTGTAAGGTGCTCGATCTCGTGACGCCGAAGCTGGGCACACGCGTCAAGGATCCGCGCAAGGAATTCTCGGGCTGCTCGACTTCGGTGACCGACGCGGATAATCACAAGATCACTGTGGAACTGGATAACCTCACCTCCGCCGATGAGATCGAGGCTGTCAAGAAACCTACCGGTCAGAGCGTCGGCTGGGTCCCGATCCTCGGTTATCCGAAGCAGTTCGAGACGTGTGACCGTTCGGTCATCACACAGAGTGGCGGCCGCAGTGCATTGACCGTCATGACGTATCCGCCGAAAGGTGTTGACGGCTGCCCGATGGCGGAGAAGGCGATTACGGCCATTGTGCAGCAGCTCACCGTGTATGCACCACAGCTGAAGCTGCCACAGAATTCGATCTTCCGCGTCGATCCGTGCGCACTGCTGGATCCGACGCTCGCGGGCAGCCTTGCCGGTGACCCGGCGCGGCGGGCGCGCGAGGCGGCCGATTGCTTCTACGAGGGCAGCACCGGAACCGTTGAAGTCATGCTGCACGAGACTTACCGGCTCGACAAGGACCGCAGCCGGTATCAGACCGTTCAGATCGGGCAACTCACGGCCTATATCGAGGACACCTGGACGAAGAACCCGGCCAGCAACTGCGAAGTGGAATACATGGTGCGGCCGACTACCAACGACAATGCCGAAATCGTCAAGGTCCGGATCAGCGACTGGGCCCGCGGGGATACGGGTGCGTGTGACAAGGCCAAGAAGCTTGCCGCCGACGTCTTCCCTCGACTGCCGAAGTCATGATGGTCAAGCCGCTGGACCCCGCCGAGCCCCGGGTCATCGGTCGCTATCACATCCTGGGAGTGCTCGGTTCGGGCGGAATGGGCCGAGTACTGCTCGGAATCGGGCCTGACGGGCGTTTCGTGGCGATCAAGCAGATCCATCAGCACCTGCTGGGTGAACACGAATACCGGGCGCGCTTCAGACGTGAGGTCAACGCGAGTACCCGGGTGTCGGGAGCATTCACCGCGCCGGTTGTGGATTTCGACGTTGATGGTGGAAATCCGTGGCTGGCTTCGGTATTCGTGGCAGGCGTGCCGCTGGACAAGGCGGTTGCCGATTACGGCCCGTTGCCGCCGTCGGCTGTCAAGGCCTTGGCAGCCGGCTTGGCGGTGGCGTTGCAGGACATTCATCGGGTCGGGCTCGTGCATCGGGATCTCAAGCCGGCGAACGTGATACTCACGACTGACGGTCCCCGGGTGATCGACTTCGGTATCGCACAGCTCCATGAGAACCCGAGTGGACTGACCGAAACTGGTTCCGCATTGGGCTCTCCTGCCTACATGTCACCGGAGCAAGCCTCCGCGGAGCCGATCACGCCGTCCAGCGATATCTTTTCACTGGGCGCGCTACTGGTCATGGCAGCGACCGGGAAGAGTCCGTTCGCGGCCCCTTCCATGGCGTACACGTTGTTCAATATCGTGCACTCGGAACCGGATTGGGAACAGGTGGCGCCGGAACTACGGCATCTGGTAGCTCCCTGTCTGGCCAAGAGGCCACAGCATCGGCCCACCACCGGGCAGCTACTCGACCAAATCGGCTGGCTGCCAGAAGGTGCTGCGCCATGGCCGGGACCGGTTCACGCCGACATTCAACGACAGCTCGCCGGACTCGCGGCCTTGACCGCGAACCCTGACGCCACCGTGATGGTCTCGGGCAGAGGCCACGAGGCTGCTGTCCGTGGTACGGGATTCACCGTGGCCGAATCGCCGAGATCGGGCAGGGTGGCGTCGGGGGGACGCACGATCGCTCGGCGCGCGGGATTGGCGGCGCTGTTGGTGCTGCTGTTGGTCGCTGGCGGAATCACCTGGATTCGACTGTCCGGCAGCGCAACCGGAACGTCGACCGCCGCGGCGATGCTCGCCCGACTCCGCAATGCTGATGCGTGCGCATGGCTTCAGCAGTCGATGCAGGGTTCGGTCCCGCCAGAATCAGGCTGGCCGAGCGACGTCTCGACCTGGAAGACCGATACCTATCTGAGTTGGGAATGTGCGGCCACATCTGCCGGCCAGTCCTTGACGGTAAAGCCCGGCGAGAATATGGCGCTGCTCAGCGGGACCGGCCGAAGCGTGGACGGCCTGCCGATCCTCGCCTCCGAGGACACCAGTACCTTCGGATGCGAACTGGGTGTCGATCTGTCCGGCACGAACCAAAAATGGGGCATCGTAGTCAGGCTGAACAAGGCGGCCTCATGTGACCTCGCCGAGAAGGTCCTCACCCGCCTGGTCGCCACGCGCAATTCGCCGCCGCAGCGAGCCGATACCGCATCACTGGGCCGGGTCGATACCTGTGGCTTGCTCTCCAACGAGCTGTTGGACACGACGGTCGGACCGATTTCGGCAGCACCGTCGTATGTTTCGGCTCACGAATGTCACTGGCAGGGCACGTCCGAGGTGCGCCTTCAGTTGAACCTCGTGAAACCCAATGAAGTCGCTACCACTTCGCCGATCGATGTGGGCAACGGCACCATGGTCATCCCTCACAGCCACGTAGTGGACTCGATCTGCGTACTCGAATACCCGTATCGCACAGCTGGTGACAAGACCGAATTGGTCGAGTTGGAACTGCATGGCGATGGTAAAGGTGACGACTTGTACCAAAAGGAATGCACCGCAGCGAAGTCCATCATGCAGCAGGTGATCGGCAAGCTCCCCAAGCGCTGAGCTGTCCGCTGGAATCGCCGCGGATTGAATGGTGGCGCCTGAGGTCCTAACCTCCGGCGTGCAGGGTGTATTGGGTCGGGTTGGTGGGCGCATCGTGGCAATCCGCTGCGTGACGGAGCTCCGCTCTCCAAGGTTCGAGTCCCGTACGCCGACGCTGCCTCCACTCAGGTGCGCGGCCTACGCGAACGTCTCCCCGCCCTGGCTCTTGAACCAACGTGCTGTGGATAGATTGTTCATGGGCTTGGTTTCCCCTCGGCACCTGTCCTGGAATCAGGGCCGGCTGAACGAACCTCCGCTGATGCCGGCGGTGAAGGCGTCCCATTCGTCAGGTGCGAAGGTCAGTACCGGGCCGGTGGGGTTCTTCGAGTCGCGGACGCCTACCTTGCCGCCTTCGAGGAAGGCGACCTCCACGCATTCCCCGCCCTGCGAGCTGTAACTGGACTTGAACCACATGGCTCCGCGATCAACGTTCATGCTCGTGGCTCCTCGCTATCTCTCGGATCATGTCGCGGCTCGAACGGGCATCCAAGCTGGATTCTTGGAGGATTCGGAACGCCTTGCGGAATCTCGTTACGTCTGTGCGGTTTTCGAGATACGCGCTACCAGCGTAGCCCTCGCAGTAGACCTGGGCAGGTTCGAGCATCTGTGCGCCGTAGGTGCCGCTCCCGAAATCCATGATCGTGAACGGCGGCACCGCGGCTCCCAGTGGGAGTCCTGCGTGGAAGGGCAGCACCCGGACGTCGATGTTGTCGAGCAAGGACACCTCGGCGACGTGTCGACACTGTGCCGCCATCACTCTACTGGTGCCCACCACGGTCCTCAGAACGTTCTCCTGCAGGACGATCCGCATTCTGGTCGGGCGACGTGAGCGGGTGAGGATGCGCTGTCGCTGCGCCCGGACCCGGATGCGTCGCGCGAGTTCGTGCTCGGTGTCATCAGGGAAGTTGAGCTGGTCCAGTGCTCGCGCGTAATCGGCGGTCTGGAGAAGCCCGTGCATGATCAACGGCTGGAAGACCGTCAAGGATGTCGCGCTGGACTCCAGCCCGACAAACAAGTTGGCCCATGCGGGGATGAGGTCGCTGTACGCCTGCCACCAGGACTTGGCTGGTGTTTGCGTGGCCAGCCCCTTCGCGACGGCGGTCGTGTCCTCGTCGAGGCCGTACGCCTCACAGATCGCCAGAATGTCGGTGACTCTGACCTTCTCGGTCTCGCCTCGTTCGAGTCGGCTGAGCGTGGGCCGACTCCACTGCACCAGGCTGGCGGCCTGTTCGAGATTCATCCCCGTCGCCGACCGCGCTTCTCGCAGCATCCGGCCGAGTTGGCGGCGCGGCAAGGTGGTGTCGGTGTCCTCCGGTTCGTCCGCCATGCGCCTGCCCTCTCATCAGGTTGCGTCGTTTATCTCGGACCGAGAAGAGCGTATGCGTGTCGTGAGAAGCGACCTGGGGTTTCGCGCTAATTTCGCGGATCGACTCGCCGTGCCGGTCCAGCTTCCGCTTCCGGCGCATTGTTTCGCCATCGGGCGACAACCGGTCGCCGTCGATCGGCTCGAAACATGTGGGAGGTCGTAATGGCTTGGGATGCATGGGCATTGCTGTCGATCATCGCACTGTGTGTCGCTGTCATGGTGTGGTCCGGCTGGGGCTTCTACTGGGACAGCCGCTCGGATGATTCCACCTTCTTTCGGCTTCGACTCGCCGGAGGCGGATTCGTCGACGTCCCCCATCGGGTCGGACAGCGCGCTGGGAGACACCGTTCCCGAGGTCGGAGGTGATCGAACCATGAACCCCGCCGAAGTGGCCGTCTTGTCCGCGCTGTACCCCGACAGGAGTCTGACCGCCGCGCAGATCCAGCAGCAATCGACGCTGACCAGCTGGCGAACCCGAAATGCGCTCGCCCAACTCGAATTCCGTGGCTTGATCCTGCCCAGCCGTCCCCGCGGCCGCTGGCGGATCAGCGGTCGGGGCCGCATCGCACTGATGACGAAAGGGAAACGCTTCGCGTGAAGCGAAGCGCCGTCGCCGGATGCGGGCCGGCTGAGGCGGCCGATCCGATCACCGATTCAACCCTCTCGCGCGGCCGGCGAGTCACGTGATAGATACGTGGAGACCTTTGCTCCACGAACAAATTACGTCTCGCATTCCGCGAGGGACGCGCAGAGAAGCGGCATCTGGCGCCGGTCTATACCGAAAGATCAACCCTTGCAGGGAACCTGTGTCGAATGGCAGCACAGACCGGTGATGTCTACGTGGGAGATCTCCGAGGGTATTCATCGGTAGGTCTCGTGGAACAGGAGGCCAACGACAACCAGACGGTCGACAAGCTGGTCCATCTCGGCCCCGTCTGGGGCTTGAAGATCTCATGGACTCCACGTACGGCGGGGGTGAGGACACTCATCTTTATCTCTTCCGGCCATTACGATGGATCCGCGATCGATTGGGTGCGTGTCCGCGTCCGCTAGCCCACGAACCGGCAGCCTTCGCGAACTGTGTGCAGCGCCGACCGAGACGTCCACAATGCCGAGTGTCGCGCCGACCGAACCGGCCGGCGCGACCGGTGATCAGCGCCGGGCCGAGGCTCCACTCAGGTAGTGCTGTTCCGCCGGGGTGGTGACCATCATGGCGGTGGTCATGGTGGCCGGCGTGTGGACCGAGATCGTGTGCGGTGCGTCCGGGTGTTGGACGATCGTCACGTCGGCGTCCGGCTGGTAGTCGGCGGGGATCGCTTCGTGGATGGTGACGACGGTGGCCGAGCCCGGGGGAGCTGTGGTGGGGACGCCGTCGAAGACGATGACTGTGGCGGCTGGGCTGGCGAGGCGGCCCGTGACGGCTGTGCCTCGGGAGCTGTGGGTTACCGAGGAGGCCAGGGAGAGGGCGTGGGGGGCGGCGACATTGGTGACCATGCCCTGCCAGGCCCAGGGGCGGGCGGTGTGGACCACCGCGCCGGCGCCGAGGGCGATGGCGCGGATGATCACCTGTTGGGCCAGTTGGAGACTGGCGATGATGTCGATGCGGCGGGAGCCGTCGCCGATCAGGGGGACGGCGATGCCGCTGCCGGTGGCGTCGGCGCCGATGAGCTGGCCGCAGCCGGCGGTGGGCATCGTGATGTCGGTGAGGACGTCGACGGGGCCGCGGTAACCGGAGGGGCGGATTTCCTGGGTGCCGTAGGAGAGGATGTCCATGAGGGCCCAGAGTTGGCGGCGGGGGAGTTCCTTCAGGCCCGGCACGGGGGGTTCGCCGTGCTCGTAGGGGGTGTCGTAGCGGACTCGGGCGTCCACCTCGACGATGGCGGCGGGCTGGCCGGGCTTGGCGCCGGGCTCGGGGACCGGCTGCAGGCGGACGGTGACGGTGGTGGCGAGGCTGCGGACCGCCCAGATCTTGGCCAGGCCGTCGGAATTGAACAGCTGCGGGTCGATCTGGTAGCTGGTCAGGTGAATACCGTTGTGCTCCAAGTTGTCCGGATGCTCGGTGAACTCGGCGACGGGGATGCCGCGGGTGAGTTCGCGCAGCGCGGTGGACATTTCGGAGGTGGTCAGGACCGAGGCCGTGATGCCGTGCCCGGCCAGGCGGTTCGCGACCCGGCGGGTGGCGACCAGGGCCGAGCGGAGCGCGCCCTCGGGGCCGCCGCCGCGATTGTCGACCGCCTTGGCGTTGTCGAGCGGGTTCAGGCGCAGCACCAGCCACATGGTGCGGTGGGCGATCGCGGGCAGCGGGCCCAGGATCTCGTCGTAGAGGCGGCCCAGCGGCGCGATGCTCGCCGCGTAGCCGGAGATCACCGCCTCGGTGCTGGCGGTGCGGGTGCCGGTGCTGATCACGTCCACCGAATGCAGCTCGACATCGTATTGGCGCAGGCAGGCCGCGATCTCGTTGAGCGGCAACAGCTGATCGGTGCTCAGCGAGCCGCGGCGCAGCAGGGTCAGTGTGTCCGGCGGCGGGTCGATGCGGAGCATGGTGGTCAGCAGGGTGCCGTCCCAGCGCAGTCCGCAGCTGCCGCCGTCGGGGAGCGGAACGTCGACCGCGGCGTTCTCGTCGAGACTCGCGCGCCGGGCCTGCTGCCAGCGATAGGTCGCCCAGCGGCCCAGCCGCAACCCGATCGGCACGCCGCCCACCGGGATCAACAGGATCAGCGCGGGAATCAGGCCGGCCGGGAGCGCACCCCACCACGGGGCCTTCAACGCCACCGCGAGCAAGGAGAGCGCGACACCCAGCAGCGCGGCCGGAATCACCAGGCGCAGCGGCAGATTCCGTAGCAGCCACAGATCGTCCGAACGTAGTTCGGTGGCAACGGCATTCGCGGCAGCCGCCGGGTCGGGTCGCGGTGTGCGCCGACCACGGGACCGGGGCTCGGGCTCCGGAGCGGCCGAGTGGTCCGGCTGCGATCCCGACGGTCGCGGCGGCGCCGGAGGAGCCTGAGGCGGAGCCGGAGGAGCCGGAGCGGGCGGCGGCACCGGCCGCGGCGGCGCCGCGACATTCGAGGTGCGCTGCACGAAGTCGTCGAACTCGCGCCCGAAACCGCTTCCCCCACTGGATGAATGGCCCGGCGCACCGGGCGCCCGGCCGGGTTCACCGTAGGCCGGGCCGGGTTCGCCATACGACTGGCCGGGTTCGCCATACGGCTGACCGGGGTCACCATATGGCTGGCCGGGTTCGCCATACGACTGGCCCTGATCGCCATAGGACTGCCCGGGCCCACCCGGTCCGTACCGCTGGGGTGGACGGCCCTGCCGCCCGTCCCCACCATTTCCGCCCGGCACATAGCCGCCCGCTCCCCGCGGAAAGTCGTTCACAGTTCAGTTGCCCCTCAGTCGGCGGCCGACGCCAGATTCAGCGAGGTGAGCAGGGTGCTCAACGCGGCCTTCATGTCGGGACCCTCGATGCGCATGAGCACCGATTCGTCCACGGCGCTCAGATCGATGGATTCGTCGTTGGCCAGCCGGAACTCGCGTTCCTCCTCGGCCGCCTCGATCAGGTTGCGGATGAAACGGCCGTTGCCGGCCACGTCGACGCCGCGACGCGGTTGCCCGCTCTGATCGGTGCTCTCCATCGTGTAGAGCTTCTGACAGGTGCTGACCAGTGCGGCCAGCGCGTCCTCGGACAGGTCCGAATCTCGTTTGGACGCAACGACTTCGCCGATCGCGCCGAGCTCCTCGGCGGTGTAGGACGGGAACTGGAGCCGCTTGGCGAAGCGGGAGGCCAGACCGTCGTTGGCGGCCAGGAAACGATCGATCTCGCCGTCGTATCCGGCGATGATCACCACCAGGCGGTCGCGGTCGTTCTCCATGCGGGCCAGCAGGGTGTCGACGGCCTCGCGGCCGAACGCGTCACCGCCGGAGAGCCCGGTCTGGATCAGGGTGTACGCCTCGTCGATGAACAGCACGCCGTCCATGGCGGTGTCGATCAGGGCGTCGGTCTTGATGGCGGTGGAACCCAGGTGCTGGCCGACGAAATCGGAGCGCTTGGTCTCGACCACCTTGTCGGTCTTGAGAATGCCCAGGCCGCAATAGATCTTGGCGACCACGCGCGCGATGGTGGTCTTACCGGTTCCGGGCGGACCCGTGAAGGCCAGGTGCTGGCCGCGCGCGGAGCTCGAAAGCCCCTTCTCGGCGCGGATCTTCGCCAGCTGCGCACTCGACTGCAGCTTGGCCACCTGGGTTTTCACCGCCGCCAGGCCGATCTGCTTGTCCAGTTCGGCGCGCGCCTGGGCCAGGATCTCCTTGGCCCGGTCCTCGTGCTCGGCGGCCTGCTTCTCCTCCAGCGAGGGCGCCGACGCCGGATCCCAGCGATCGGTGCGGGCCTCGATCACCTCGCGGGTGGTGAGGGTGATGCGGTAGGTGCGGTCGCGCATGGCCGCGGTGTTGGCGTCGAAATCCGGTGCCTGCGAATACACCTTCTCGAACAGCGCCTGCGCCTCGTCGGCCGCGCCGTTCTCGCGCAGGCACAGGCCGCGGCAGAACATGGCCGCGGTGCGGGCGGCCGGAATCGGGCCCGCCTCGGCGGCCTCCATGCGCCGGATCGCCTCACCGAACAGGCCCAGCTGCGCGCAGGCCGTGCCGACCATCACATGCGCGCCCGCGGCCAGGTACGGGTCCTCCCAGCTGTCGGAGCCGTTCAGGACGGTCATCACGTCCGGCCAGCGCTGGGTGTTGTAGTGCAGGATGCCGCGCACGTATTTGGCGATCCGGCCGTCGATCTCGAAGTCCGGTTCCGAGGCCCGCGCGCGGCGGTGCTTGTCGAGTTCGTCGAGGACCTGCTCGGCCTCGTCGTACTGCTTCTCCGAGATCAGGTGCGCCGCCCACGCCAGATGGGTCTCGACGAAACTGGACAGCGGATAGTCGATGTAGAGGCCCGGCAGAAAACGTCCAGCAAGCGTCCGCGGCGGCAGGCCCAACCGGCGCTGTTCCCGGCCCAGCGAGACGGTGCTGCACTTGTACAGGTTGCTCAGAACATCCGTGGTGACCTCACCGGCGGCCGCGCGGCCCAGCCAGGCGTCGGCCATGGTGGGGTCCCATTCGGTGGCGCGCTGGAACGCCAGTTTCGCGTAGTCGAGGTCCCGGTTCGATTCCTGGCCCTCGATGCTCAACCCCAAGGACAGCACCCCCGCATCGAAGGCGCGTTGGGCCTGGCGAGTGTCGATCATCCTAGTCGAACCCCGAATTCGTCGAACCTGGTTGGTCTTTCGTTCACGTTCCCCACCCACACCACGCGAATCGCACGGCTGCGGACAGTCGGATACATTATGGTTAACCGCCCTGGGCGGGCAACTGTTGAGAGCTATAGGGGAGCAGTTCAGCAAGTGACAGCACAGTCGATCAGCGGCCCGCGGGCGGCTGAACCCGAATTGTGCCGAGTGTCCGTCATCGGGGGGAATACCCAGCTCGACGTCGGTCTGCCGGCCAACGTGCCGATCGCCGCGTTCATCGGTGATCTGGTGCGTCTCATCGAATCCCGTAATCCCGATCCGATCGGCGGCGATGAGGGTGGCACGCCACTCCAATCGCAGCATTGGACACTGGCCAAATTGGGCCGCGACATGATCGCGCCCAGCCAGACCCTCAATGACGCCGAGATCTACGACGGCGAATTGCTGGTGCTGCGCGCGGTTTCCGCCAAAGAAGCGCCCGCGCTGTTCGATGACGTCATCGACGCTGTGTCGAGACTCACGGCCGAGGAGTTCCGCAGCTGGTCGCCGAGCGCGGCCCGCTGGACCGGCCTGATGGCCGGAGTGGCCGCGGTGGTGTTCGCGGTCCTGCTGGCGCTGCTGTCACGGTCGGACGGCGACAACTACGTCGCGCCGCCGCTGCTGTTGCTCGGTGCCATCGGGGCCCTGGTCGCCGGGGCGATCGCGCTGCGCAAGTACGCCGACGAGCTGACCGCCACCGTGCTCACGCTGTGCATGCTGCTGCTCACCTTCGGGGGTGCGGCGCTGGCCGTGCCCGGCTCGCTGGGCAGTCCGCACCTCATGCTCGGCGCGGCCGCGACTCTGCTGCTCGCCGTGGTCGGCTACCGCATCATCGGCGCCGGAGCGGCGGTGGTGTCCGCGGTCGTGACCGTGGTGCTGCTGTCCGGACTCGGCGCCGCCGTGCGCATGATCTGGGACGCCGGAGTGCCGAAAGTCGCTGCGGGCGTGCTGGTCGCGTCGATCGTGCTGCTGTCGATGGTGCCGCGACTGGCCGCCATGCTGGCTCGACTACCCGTGCCGCCGGTGCCCACCGCGGGCGCGGCCATCGACCCGGCCGACCACGAACCCCGGCCCACCATCGAGGGCATCGGCGCGATCGGCGCCACCGTGCTGCCGTCCGCGCACGGGCTCGGGCAGCGTGCCCGCACGGCCAACCAGTTCCAGACCGGCATCGTGGTCGGCAGCGCCATCGGCGCGGTCGCCGGTGCGCTGGGCACGGCCGATCCACTGAATTCCGGCCGCTGGCAGGGCATCGCGCTCGCCGTGGTCGTCTCGATCATCCTCTGCCTGCGCGGACGCTCGTTCGCCGATCTCACCCAGGCCGCCACCCTGATCGTCAGCGGCTGCGTCACCTTCATCGGACTGGCGGTGCTGCTCGCGGTCGCCGACAACGGGATGCCGCTGCTCTCGGCCGGACTGCTGCTGGCCTTCGCGGTGGGCGCCGTCGGATTCGGCGTCATCGGCCCGCACGTCGAGGTCACCCCGGTCACCCGGCGCTTCAACGAGATCTTCGAGTACGGCCTGATCTGCTCGATCGTCCCGCTGGTGCTGTGGGTCATGGACGTCTACTCGACGGCCCGGAACATATGATCGGGCGTCCTGGAAACTGGGCGCGAACACTGTGTGCGGCAACGATTCTCGGCGGAGCGCTGCTGGGGCCGCAGGCCCCGGTCGCGAATGCGGCTGTCAGCCGGCCTGATCCCGACCTGTCCCATCTGGGGGAGGCGCAGGGGCTGGCCGGTAAGCCCGCACCGCCGGTGCCGACCCAGAAGAGCGCTGTCTGCGCGCAACAGTCACTCAAGGGTGACACGCCGCGCGATGAACCCGTCGCGCAGAAGGTGCTCGACCTGCCGTCGGCCTGGCAGGCCAATCCCGGTCCGAACCGCAAGGGCGCGGGGCAGAAGGTGGCGGTCATCGACACCGGCGTCAACCGGCACCCCCGGCTGGCGAACCTGCAGGGCGGCGGCGATTACGTCGCCGAAGGCGACGGCACCAGCGAGGACTGCGACGGCCACGGCACTTTGGTGGCGGGCATCATCGGCGCGCAGCCCAGCCCGGACGACGCCTTCGTCGGCGTCGCGCCGGACGCGGAGATCCTGTCCATCCGCCAGCTCAGCGACGCCTACAAGGCCAAGGACTCGGCAGGCGGGGATACGCCCGGCAGCATGAGCAAGTCCGGTTACGGCAATATGCAGACCCTGGGCGCGGCCGTGGTGCGCGCGGTGAACATGGGCGCCACCGTCATCAATATCTCCGAGGACGCCTGCACCGCCGCGGGCGGCGACACCGCCGACGCGGTGCTCGGCGACGCGGTGCGCTTCGCTTTCGAGCAGAACGTGGTCGTGGTGGTGGCCGCGGGCAACGTGGACCAGAACACCGGCTGCGGAACCCAGAACGACGCCTACACCGACAACCGGACCAGCTGGAGCAAGGTCAAGACCATCGCCAGCCCGGCCTGGTTCGACAAGTACGTGCTCCCGGTCGCCTCGATCGACCCCAACGGCAGCCCGTCGAGCTTCTCGCTCTACGGCCCGTGGGTGGGCGTCGCTGCCATCGGCACCAATATCGTCTCGCTCGACAACAAGCCCGGCGGGACCGGACTGGTCAACGCCACCGGGGTCGACCAGGGCCAGCAGGTGCTCAACGGAACCAGCTTCGCGGCACCCTATGTGGCGGGCCTGGCGGCGCTGGTGCGAGCCAAGAATCCGGACTGGACCGCGCGGCAGGTCATGAACCAGATCATCCTCACCGCGCATCAGCCCGGGACCGGCCGCGACGACCGCGTCGGCGCGGGCCTGATCGATCCGGTCGCCGCTCTCACCGCGCACTTCCCGGACTCGGTGCTCAGCGCGGACAACCCGGTGCTGCCGAACCATGCTGGGGCCGACAAGCCCCATGCCTTCCCCACGCCCGAAAAGCCCGCCGGCCCGCCGCGCCTGCCGCGCCTGGTGGCCACCGTCGGCACCATCGTCTGCCTGTCCGCGCTGGGAATCGGTCTCGCCGTGTCGATTCCGTTCCGCCGCCGCCGAAGCGACGACGAGCTGCCCGACCTCGATTCCTAGACGACCGGAGATATATCCATGGCTACCGAAGGTTTCGTGCGCCGGCCCCGCATCGCCCCGCCCCGCGCGCCGGGTGGTGAGATGGCGCTGACCGCTCCGCCGGAGATCCCCCGTCCGGTCGCCGCGCCGCTGATGAGCAAGCTGATGCCGGTCGTCATGGTGGTCGCCATGATCGGCATGCTCGCCATGATGAGCCTGATGGGGCGGTCCATGCTGACCAACCCGTACATGATGATGATGCCGATGATGATGATCATGTCGATGGCCGGCATGCTCATGGGCCAGCGCGGCAGCAGCAAGAGTTCGGCGGAGCTGAACGAGGAACGCAAGGACTACTTCCGCTACCTCGACCAGACCCGCCGCGAAGTCCGGCGCACCGGGCAGAAGCAGCTCGAGACCCTGGTCTGGAGCCACCCCGAACCCGCCGACCTGCCCTCGATCGTGGGCACGCGGCGCATGTGGGAGCGGCGGCCCGCCGACCCCGACTTCGGGCACGTGCGGGTCGGCATCGGCACCCACCGGCTGGCCGCCAAACTGGCCCGGCCGGAGACCGGACCGCTCGAGGACCTGGAGCCGGTGTCGACGGTGGCGTTGCGTCGTTTCGTGCGAACGCATTCCGTGGTGCACCACCTGCCGACCGCGGTGTCGCTGCGTGCCTTCCCGGCCATCAATGTGGAGGGCCCGGTGGAAGACACGCGCGGGCTGGTGTGGTCGATGCTCATGGAGCTCACCGCGTTCCACGGGCCCGATCACGTCGCGGTCGCCATCGTCACCGCCGAACCCGACTGCGAGGCCTGGGCGTGGGCGAAATGGCTGCCGCACGTTCAGCATTCGAGCGAACGCGACGGGATGGGCGCGTCCCGCATGATCTACGGCTCGCTCGGCGAGCTGGAGACCGCGCTCGCCGACGACCTGCTCGAGCGCGGCCGGTTCATGCGCAACCCGCAGCCCACCCAGGGGCGGCTGCACCTGGTCGTCATCATCGACGACGGATATGTCAGCGGCAGTGAGCGTTTGATCAGCGAATCCGGTCTGGACGCGGTCACCGTCATCGACCTGAGCGCCGCCGAGAACAGCCTGGCCGCGCGGCGCGGACTGCAGCTGGTCGCCACCGGTGGCGAGGTGTTCGCCAAGAGCGCGGCCGGCACCGAGAAGTTCGCCAACGGCGACGCCGTGACGCTGGCCGAGGTGGAGTCCTTCGCGCGCAGCCTGGCGCGTTTCCGGATCGCCACCGCGGCCCAGATCGTCAGCCTCGGCGACAACACCACCGCCAGCGACCCCGGCCTGATGAACCTGCTCAAGATTCCCGACGCCGCGCAGATCGACCCCGCCAAGGTGTGGCGGCCACGCGCCGGACGCGAACGACTACGCGTGCCGATCGGCATCACCCCCGACGGGACGCCGGTCGAGATCGACATCAAGGAATCCGCCGAGAACGGTATGGGCCCGCACGGCCTGTGCATCGGCGCGACCGGTTCCGGTAAGTCGGAATTCCTTCGTACGCTGATTCTTTCGATGGTCACCACGCACTCGCCCGACCAGCTCAACCTGATCCTGGTCGACTTCAAGGGTGGCGCGACCTTCCTCGGCATGGACCCGCTGCCGCACGTGGCGGCGGTCATCACCAACCTCGAGGAGGAGCTCGAGCTCGTCGACCGTATGCGTGACGCGCTCGCCGGTGAGATGAACCGGCGCCAGGAACTGCTGCGCTCGGCGGGCAACTTCGCCAATGTCGTCGAATACGAGAAGGCGCGCGCGGCCGGGGTGCCGCTCGACCCGCTGCCCGCGCTGTTCGTGGTCATCGACGAGTTCTCCGAATTGCTCTCGCAGAAGCCGGATTTCGCGGACCTGTTCGTCATGATCGGCCGCCTGGGCCGGTCGCTGCACGTGCATCTGCTGCTCGCCTCGCAGCGGCTCGAGGAGAACAAGATGCGGGGCCTGGACTCGCATCTGTCCTACCGCATCGGTCTGCGGACCTTCTCGGCCAACGAGTCGCGCGCGGTGCTCGGCATCACCGATGCCTATCACCTGCCCGGTATCCCCGGTTCGGGTTACCTCAAGAGCGACGCGTCGGATCCGTTGCGGTTCAACGCGACCTACGTGTCCGGGCCCTATGTCGCGCCGCGCTCGGCCCGCCAGGCCGCCGACGGCTCCACCGTCGTCGAAGCGCCCCCGCGCGAATTCACCGCCGCCATGGTCGAGATCCTCGAGCAGCCCGAGCCGGAGACCCCGCTCGATCCGCTCGATCTGCTGCCGCCCCCGCCGCCCGCCGGTGACGAGGGCCTGCCCGACAGCCTGCTGCAGACCGTCGTGAAACGCCTGACCGGGCACGGCCGTCCGGCCCACGAGGTGTGGCTGCCGCCGCTCGAGGAATCGCCGACGGTGGACATGCTGCTGCCGGATCCGGACTGGCGTTCGCCGGTCAACCGGCACGGGCAGCTGTGGATGCCGATCGGCATCATCGACAAGCCCTACGAGCAGCGCCGCGACGTGCTCACCATCAATCTCGCGGGCGCGCAGGGCAATGTGGCCGTCGTCGGCGGTCCGCAGTCCGGCAAGTCGACCACGCTGCGCACCATCATCATGTCCGCGGCGGCCACCCACACGCCCGAACAGGTGCAGTTCTACTGCCTCGACTTCGGTGGTGGCTCCATGGCGGGTCTGGTCGGGCTGCCGCACGTCGGCTCGGTCGCGGGCAAGCTCGACTCCGACCGGGTGCGGCGCACCATCGCCGAGCTCACCACCCTGCTGCGCGAACGCGAGGAGCGCTTCGCCGGGCTGGGCATCGAATCCATGGCCGAGTACCGCCGGCGCAAGCACGCCGCGCAGAACTCGCCGCAGTCCGACGACCCGGTGCTGGCCGACCGGTTCGGTGACGTGTTCCTGGTCATCGACAACTGGCAGGTCGTCCGCGAGGAGTTCGACAGCCTGGAACCGCTGGTCGGACAGCTTGCCGCCCAGGGTCTTTCGTACGGCATCCACGTGATCCTGGGCGCCAACCGGTGGGGCGAGATCCGGGCCTCGGTCAAGGACATGATCGGCACCCGCATCGAACTGCGCCTGGGCGACCCCTCGGACTCCGAGATGGGCCGCCGAGTCGCGGTCAACGTGCCGCTCAACCGGCCCGGCCGCGGTCTCACCTCCGACCAGCTGCACATGCTCATCGCCATGCCGCGCCTGGACTCCGACACCAATGCCCAGAACCTGGCCGAGGGCGTCGCCGCCGCGCGCACCGAGATGCAGGCCATCTGGGGCGAACGCCGCGCGCCCGAGGTCCGCACCCTGCCCGGCAGCGTGCCCCGCGAGCACGTGCTGGATCTGATTCGCCGCCACGGCATTGCGCAGGGGCCCACCAAGGTCGCCATCGGCATCGGCGAATCCGAACTGCAGCCGATCGTGCTGGACTTCGCCGCCGACCCGCACTTCATGGTCTTCTCCGAAGTCGAGTCCGGCAAGACCACGGTGCTGCGCAACATCATTCGCGGCATCGCCGAGAGCTCCAACGCCGACACCGCCCGCGTCATCCTCATCGACTACCGCCGCACCCTGCTCGGCGTGCTGGAGGGCGACCAGCTCGCCGGCTACTCCACCTCCTCGCAGACCTGCGGCGGCATGATCAAGGAAGTCGTCAACTACCTGTCCAAGCGCATCCCCGGCTCCGACATCACCCCGCAGCAGCTGCGCGACCGGGACTGGTGGACCGGCCCCGAGATCTACGTCGTGGTCGACGACTACGACATGGTGGTGGCGGGCGGAAACCCGCTGGGCGCGTTGATCGAACTGCTCCCGCAGGCCCGCGACATCGGCCTGCACGTGGTCATCTCCCGCAATATGGGCGGCATCTCCCGAGCCCTCTACGACCAGGTCCTCGGCTCGATGAAGAACCTCTCCGTCCCGGCCCTGCTCATGAGCGGCTCCCGCGACGAGGGCAAGCTCATCGGCGACATCCGCCCCATGCGCCTGCCGCCCGGCCGCGGCATCCTCTGGTCCCGCTCCCGCGGCGACGAGATGATCCAGATCGCCGACCTGCCCGGAATGTAATCCATTGCGCTACAAAGGGATAGCCTCATGATCGTCGGACCTGGTTCCGTGCTCGGCGGCTATCGCATCGAACGCGCGCTCGGCAGCGGCGGGATGGGCACGGTCTATCTGGCCGCTCACCCCGCCCTGCCCCGCCATGACGCCCTCAAGGTTCTCTGGCCCCACCTGGCCGCCGACCCGGAGTTCCGCGCGCGTTTCGAGCGGGAAGCGAATCTGGCCGCGACACTGGACCATCCGAACATCGTCACGGTCCACAACAGGGGCGAGGATCAGGGCTTTCTATGGATCGCCCTGCAGTACGTACCGGGCACCGATGCCGCGACCTCCCAAGCACACGAGCCCCGAGCCATGACCGCGGCCCGCGCTGTGCACATCGTCACCGAGATCGGCAAGGCCCTCGACCACGCACACCACCGGGGCATGCTGCACCGCGACATCAAGCCCGCCAACTTCCTCCTCGCCCCGCAGCCCGACGGCTCCGAACGAGTCCTGCTGGCAGACTTCGGAATCGCCAAGCCCACCGATGGCGGCACCGAACTGACCCGCACCGGTGCCTTCATGGCCACCGTCGCCTACGCCTCCCCCGAACAGCTCACCGGCGGCACCCTCGACCCACGCAGCGACGTCTACAGCCTCGCCTGCTCCTTCTTCCGACTGCTCACCGGCCAGAACCCATATCCGGGTACGGAGGCACTCAATGTAATGCTGGCCCACCTCAACGACCCGCCGCCGCGGGTAACGGCCTCGTGTCCCGACCTCCCCGCCGCGATCGACGAAGTCCTGGCGCGCGCTCTCGCGAAGGTTCCGGCGCATCGGTACGGTACCTGCCGCGAATTCGTCGACGCGGCCACCGAGGTGCTGTCCGGCTCTGCCGCGAGAACCGCACCCACGATGCGCAATGTGTCGGCCGCGCCGCCGTCCGTTGTGTCGAAGCCACCGGTCTTGACGCCAATGGACAGGCCGTCGTTCACGACACGCGATGTGCCGGGATCGGATCGTGTGGCCAAGCGACTGGGAATGATCATCGGGATCGTGCTCGTTGTCGTCATCGTCGCGATGCTCGGGTGGGCCTTTCGGAGCGAGGATGACGGCACCGGCTCGGCGGCGGAGACGATACCCACAACCATTCATGGGATAGGCACCACATCGCCAGTGCCCAAGGGGTTGCCGGATCCCTGTGGACTGCTCCAAGCGGGAGTGACCGACCGCTACTTCCTGGCACCGCAGGGGTCTCCGTCCTACACCGCCGATCAGCGTCGATGCCAGTGGGCTCCAGCTCAGTCGGCAAACGTGGGCGCCGATATCTCGGTCGTGGCACAGCGGATCCCATCGGACCCGGCCAGGCAGCAGGTGCGAGTCGCAAACAAGGGCGACGCGCAGGAGGTCCGAACCGCCGCCGATGCGGACAAGAACTACTCGACATGCGCGGTCAGTTGGTCCACCTCCTACGGCTACATCAAGGTCGCGCTGAACAACTACAACGAGACGCTCGACATCGACCAATTGTGTAAGCGGACTCTCGATCTCGCGGCCAGCGTGTCCGGCTCGTAAAGGGGCTGAGTCGTTGAGGCCGCGCTCAGGTTGGGTTCGGGGCCGGGTTCGGCGGCCAGGCTTGGGTGGGGCGGGCGAGGGGTGTTGGCCGAGGGACCAGGTGGGGGCTGGCCGGGGCGATCACCGCCCCCGTTGCGCCCCAGCCGATTCGGCGGCCGATCCCACCTTCCCTACTCACTCTATCCATTCCTTTTCAGCTCCCGAAAACCGGAGTGCCGCAGCCTAACTACCGTGGGTTGCCCACCGTGTGCCCCGAATTGTGTGGGGGCACGCGCCTGCGTCGCCCCGCCACAGCCGGGTCAGGTGGTGGCCGCCGGGCCCGGCTCGGCGGTCACGCCCGGGTGGGGGCGGACGAAGGGGTGCTGGGTGAGCGTCCAGGTGGGGGCCGAGGCGGGATCGATGGTGAAGCGGGTGGTTTCGCCGGCGGCCAGGGTGAGGGTGGGCCGGACCAGGTCGTGAGACCAGGCCGAGGTGGGGCGTTCGAACAGGGCGCGGGACGGGCCGGTCGCTTCCGGGCCCGCGATCCGTGCCAGCCGGAAGCCCGCGCGGCGGTAGTAGGCGTGCAGGCCCTCGTTGGTGGTCCAGGCGTCCAGGCGGACCCAGCCGCGATGCTGGCGGCGGGCCAGGTGGGCGGCGTGCGCCAGCAGCGCTTCGCCGACGCGGATGCCGGCGAAACGCAAGTCGACGATCATGTAGTGGATGATCACGGCATCGGCCAATTCGCCGGGGGACCAGAGGTTCTCGTCGGCGCGGTCGTTGACGGTGATGGTCCCGGCGGGTTCGCCGTCCACCTCGGCTATCCAGGTCTCACCGCGCCGGACCGCGTGGGCCACGGACCGGACGAAGGTCTCGATGGGCAGACCGCGTCCGGCCCGCGTCCACTGGTCACTGCCGCGCGCCGCCAGCCAGCTGGTGCGCTGCAACCGGAACCGGGTGATGGTCCCCAGATCCGCGACGCGGGCCCGACGCAGATGCGGTTTCATGGCGAACCGGGTAGCAGGGAATTACCGAAGGAATGGGAATTACCGGTCGGAAAGGGCGCTCCCAGAGTTTTACGAATAATGTCCGTTCCTTCGTCATCGCCCAATTCGTATGCCAATCGGTTGCGGGCCGCAGTGGAACGATGACGGGTCACTCGAGTGACGCGATCATGATTGGCTCCGATGCGTAAATGATCGAGAAGAATGGTGCCTGGACCGACGCCCAATAAAGCCGCTTCCTCGGCCGTGGCGGGACGGGAAACGACGGTGTCGCGGTGCGCCGTCTCGGCGTACCCGCGGTCGGCGAGGCGCCGCGTCGTCCCCTCGGGGATATCGTGCGGCGCGTCGATTCCGGTGGCCTCGGCCAGATCTCGCGGATAGAAGCTGACCTCCCATGACCACGGTTCGTTGTCCAGATACTGCATGATAGTGCGCGAAACCACCCATTCGTCGCGCGCCACGCCCAGCCAGTGCGCAACCTCCTGACTGGCCGGTTCCATTCTCGCGCTGAACTGTTTGGACGGCTCGCGCCCGGCGGCGCGCGCGATCTCCGAGAAGATGTCGTGGGCCGCACGCGGCCGGTCCGGCCGAATGTGGTTGGTCACAACCGATTCCAGGACCTCCTGGCTGCGCACGATGGTGCCCCGGGAAGTCGCTGTATAGACCAAATTTTCGGCAACCAGGAGTTGAATCGCATTGCGAGCCGTCGTAATCGAGACCTGCATCTGGTCGGCCAACTCATTGTGACTCGGTAGTCGATCGCCCGGTTCCCACTTGCCGGCGCGGATCTCCTCGCGGAGGAGGTCTGCGATCCGTTGGTATCTCGGACCGTCCGCCATCTCGCTCCTCGGTTGTTGCTTCAAGGGTTGGAAGTCTACTCCGGTAGTTCTACTGCCGTGTAAGGCTTGACAGCAGCATTCTGAGGTTTATTGTAATGAACGTCCTGAATGCGGTGTTGTTATACGTCGAAGAACGCGAGGCAACGTGGCAGGTTCGGAGACATCAAACACGGTCGTTGTGGCATTGCCCGACGTGTCCTGTTCTTATGTGGACTTGGAGGCGCAGCCACTGGCTTCCGGCCTATTGCCGACCTCCGACCTACTCCTGCGCGCTTGTCGCGGTCACCGGGTCATCGGCGGACCCCTGCTGTGGTTCGCCCACGATCTCGCGGTGCTGCACGAGCGGCGAGTGGTCGGGCGCGGTGGTATCGGGCCGGAAACCGATCCGACCTCGATCATCGAAAACAAGCGTCGCCGAATCGAATTGGTCATGGCCATTGACGATTGGATCGTGCGCTCGGTACCCCAGCATCGGCTGGGTGCGACCTTGCACACCGAAACAGTCGGATCGGTCATCGACCGGCTCGCGGACGCATCAGTGAGAGCGCATCACGCGTTGATGACCCTTGACGCCAATGATGAAATGCTGCACGGCGCTTGGCACCATTTAGCCGAATTGTCGGACGCCTACGACGATCTCGTGCGAGACATTCTCGCCGGGCGTCGCCGGCTGCCCGCCTGGTAAACAGCGAGACCGATGCGCGGTCCGGGCCCGAGGGCGGCCCGGACCGCCATCTTGCGTTTCCGCGCAGTACGCGCGAAGTCGCGATACCGGTAGCGGGCGGCTACTTCGGCAACTTCGGGACCGCGTCCGCCAGGAGTTTCGCCGCCTTGCCACACGCGTCCGGAGTGGCCGACTGATCCGACACCTGCAGTTTCAGCTGCTCGGCATTGCCCTTGTCCGTCGGGCGCACGAGGTAGGCGATATTGCAGTCGTTCGGGGTGCGGGCGCCGATCACGTAGGTGGTGTAGTCGCCGGTCTGCACGGCCTCGTAGGCCCAGTCACCCTGATCGGGGCGGGACTGGTCCACCAGGTCGACGCGCACCCAGCCGGTGGGGCCGACGGCCGCGCAGGCGTGCGGGGAATGCTGGCGGTCGGAGACCTCGCCGGTGATCTCCCGAATCGTATTGTCCGGCAGCACGGAACACGGGTCCACGCGGAGCACCGAGCTGGACGCGGCCTGACGCTGCGGGACCGCCGCCGAGGAGAGACGGTCGGCCACCGCGGCCAGGGCCTGCTCGGCGGCCGTGCAGGCGGCGCCGGGCTCGGCCGCCGGATCCAGCTGCTCGGCCGACATGCGCAGCGGCACATTGCCGCCGGACTTGGCGACCAGCACGGTGTCGCATTTGTTCTCGACCGCACCCGAAGTGAGGATCGTGCCCCAGCTCGCGGTGTGCGTGGTCGGCTTCAGCTGGTCGACGCCGATCGCGCCGTCGGGAATATCGAAGGTGAAGTGGACCTTCCGCTGCGCGGAGTCCAGGATCGTGGCGGCGCAACCACCGCCCGGCTGCGATTCGGGATCGGCCGTGCGGGCGCCCAGCTTGCCGGGCAGCGCCTTGTCGATCACGGCGCAGGTGTCCAGCAGCCGCAACTCGGCGGCGGTCAGATCCAGGGACGGATCCGTGCGCGGCTGGGCCTGGCCCTCCGCGTCGGAGGAGCGGGTCAGGGCGAACAGTGTGCCGCCCACCAGCACGACACCGGTGACGGCCGCGGCCGCCAAGCCGATAGTGCGGCGGCGGCGATCCTCCAAGCGCGCCATCTGATCCCGGTAACGAGTCTCCTGCTCGCCGCTCGACGCCCACCACTCGGCGTCGACGCGGTGCGCCTCCAGGAACTCCAGCACCGGCGGCGGCCAGGCCGACTCGCCGGGGATGCGCTCCGCCTGATCCAGCAGCTGCCGGGCCGACGGGCGATGCGCGGGGTCGGCGGAGAGGCAGGACTCGACCAGCTTGCGCAGAGCGTGCGGGACGGCCTGCAGATCCGGTGTCGCGGACACCGATCCGGTGGCGGCCAGCACCAGCAGCATGCCCACGGCGTAGATATCGACAGCGGAGGTCGCCGGCTGGCCCTCGGCCTGCTCGGGCGCGAGGTAGACGGACGCGTCGGCGGTGGCCGCACCGTCCTCGCGGGCGCGGGTGATGCCGAAATCGACCAGGCGCGGGCCGTCCGTGGTCAGCACGACATTGCCGGGCTTCAGGTTCCGGTGCACCAGGACCGCGCGATGCACCTCCAGCAACGCGCTCGCCAGGCCCGTCGCCAGCAGGCGCAGACCCGGCAGCGGCAGCGGGCCGCAACCCGCGACAACCGTCGCCAGATCGGGCGCGGGCAGGTATTCGGTGGCCAGCCACGGGCGTTCGGCGTCGGCGTCACTGTCCACCACCGGCGCGAAGGCCGCGCCCGTGAGCTGTTTGCCGGTCTCCAGCTCGCGCTGCAAACGGGCGCGGAACTCCATGTCCACCGCCTGCGCGCGGTGAATCCGCTTGACCGCCACGAGCTTTCCGGTCGGCGTCCGGCCCAGGAGCACCCGGCCCAGCTCACCCGTGCCGATCACCGCGATCATGTGGTGCGGGCCGATCCAGCGCGGATCGTCGGGCAGCATCGCCTTCATCGCGGAACCACCGGGCTCGGCGCGTGCGGACAAGGTGCGGCGGACAGGCCGCGGACATTACGCATCCAGGTGTACTCCGAGTTCTCGCCGGTTGGCCGCGAGGAATTCGCCGGACAGGGCGGCAGCGCGATCGAGCCACAAACTAGCACCCGTCCGGTGCCGTGTCATGCGCAGCCGGCCCGGCCGGGCCCACCGCCACCGCTGGTCCACGCCGCCGCGGACCACGGGTCGAAGCCGCTGCCGCCGAACGGCTTCGGAACCGCGGCCTGCTCAGCCCCGATAGTGACGGTGGTCGGTCCCGAAATCGTCGGCGACCGTGGCCGCCAGCTCGACATAAGCGCGCTTGACGGGCTTGCTCAGCCGATGCAGATCGATCTCCGCGCCCTCACCCAGGTGGGCGTCGTAGGGGATGATGTGGACCGCGCGGCAGCGGGACAGGAAGTAGTCGCGCAGCTGATTGATCCCGACATTCGGGGCGCCCGGGCGAGGCAGGTTGATCACCACCACCGCATTGCGGACCAGATGGTCGTGACCGTGCAGGGACAGCCAATCCAGCGTCGCCGCCGCACTGCGCGCGCCATCGATCGCCGACGACGAGATCAGCACCAGCGAATGCGCCAGATCCAGCACACCCGCCATCGCCGAATGCATCAGGCCGGTACCGCAGTCGGTGAGAATGATGTTGTAGAAGCGCTGCAGGATGCGCGCCACCGCGCGATACTCCTCCTCGCTGAACGCCTCCGACGCCGCCGGATCCCGCTCACTGGCCAGCACCTCCAACCGGCTGCTGCCCTGCGAGGTGTGCCGGCGCACATCCGAGTACCGCTGAATACGCTCGTCCAGCAACAGATCCCGCACCGTCGACCGGGTCTGCAACGGCACCCGCTGCGACAGGGTCCCGAAGTCCGGATTCGCGTCCACCGCGATCACCCGGTCCCCGCGAATCGACGAGAAGATCGAACCCAGGCCCATGGTGGTCGTCGTCTTGCCGACGCCGCCCTTCAGCGACAACACCGCGATCCGGTAATCACCGCGCACCGGCTGCCGAATCCGCGCCACCAACTCCTGCAGCCGGCGTTCTTCCGCCGACATACCGGGATTGATCGCGCCACCCGACATGTGATGCACGGCCCGCCGCCACCCCGAACCCGGAGCCTTCTTCGCCCGGCGCAACGGCACATCATCCAACGACGGCGCGGGACCACCGCCATACCCGGCCGGACCCCGAACCCCCTGCGGCGGCCCGGCCTGAGCCGGAGCTCCGTACTGGCCGGGCGCACCGAATCCGGGCTGCACGGAACTCATCCCGTACTGCCCGGGCACATGGCCCCCCGGCTGCGCGTTCACCTCACCCCAGACGGGTGCGTCCGGACCGGGCTGCCCCGGGAAACCGGGCGCCGCGGCCGGACCGGGCTGACCCGGCACGCCCGACGGACCAGGCCCACCCGGGTAGCCCTGCTCCGGCCCCGGTGCGGCCCAAGGCATCTGCCCACCCTGCGGGCCACCGGCCCCGGGACCCCAAGGCGCCTGCGCCGCACCGTCGCCCGGCATACCCATCCCGGGCTGCACCATCCCGTCGGCCTGCGGCCCGTTCAGTCCGGCGGCCGCGGCCACGGACATCGCGGCATTCGACCACGGGTTCGCGTCCAGCCCAACCCCATCCGGCCCCGAGGCGGCCGAGTGCGGCTCGACCTGCCCTGACGGGAAGCCCAGGGGTGGAGTCGCCAGCCCGGAATCCGGCTGCGCCGCGCTGACCGGGTGCCGGCCACTGAGACCTGCGGCCGCGGCCTCGGACAGCGGCGCGTTCGCCCACGGATTCGCGTCCAGGTCCTCGGGATCCGCCGCTTCCGGCCCGTCCGCCGAGCGGCCCTGCCCGGCAGGGAACCCCGGAAGCATGCCTGGAATACCGGAACCATCCCCGGTGGGAGCGCCCGAATGCGGCCCGGCCTCGGCCTGCGGTCCGTTCGCCCACGGATTCAGCTGCGGCGGAACAGGACCGCCGGGAAACCCCGGGCTCGGCTGCATCGGCGGAACACCGGAGACGGGCGCCGGCGGCACACCCTGCGCGCCGGGGAATGGGAAAGGCCCCGGTGCCGGCGGCAGCCCCTGCCCACCAGGAAAGGTTCCCGGAGCGGGCGGCAGATTCTGCCCGCCGGGGAACGATCCTGGCCCGGGTGACAGGTGCCCGGCGGCGTTGGACTGGTGTGGGTTGGGCCCCTGCGGACCATCCGGGATCTGCGGCAGCGGACCGGAACCCGGTGCGAAAACACCAGGCGGTGCCGGCGGAATGTCCGTGCGCGGGTCGGCGGGCGGCGGGTTTTGCCCGCCGGGGACCGGTGCCGACGGCAACTGCTGACCAGCCTCGGCGGACAGCTGATGGCCGCCTGGGATCTGCGGCAGCGAGTCCGGACCCGGCGCGGAAGCCCCGGGCGGTGCCGGCGGAATGTCCGTGCGCGGGTCGGCGGGCGGCAGGTCCTGTCCGCCTGGGAACGGCCCCGGTGCAGGCGGCAAGTCTTGACCGGCGTCGGCGGTCTGCTGCGGGACGGCCGGGATCTGCGGTAGCGGGCCGGAATCCGGTGCTGAAACTTCAGGCGGCGCGGGTGGGATGGTGAGGGATGGGTCGGCGGGCGGGACGTCCGCCGCGCGGTGGCGGCCCGGCGTCATCGCCTGATCGAAGTCGTCCTCGGAGTCCGGGGTCTCGCCGGGAGCGGCCTCGAGTTCGGCCAGTTCGGCGTCGAGCAGTTCGTGTGCGGCGGCGGTCGTATTCGGCACCGGAGGAGCGTCATTGCCGGTGGCCGGGCGGTCGGCCGCGGTCGGTCGGGGAGCGCCCGGAACCGGGAGTGGCTCCGGTCCGCTTGTGGTGGAGCCCGTTTCAGGGGCAGGCGGCAGCGGTCGTCGGGTCGTCGGGTCGGCGGGCGCGATGATGCCGGAACCGGTCGCGTCCAGATCGCCCGGAGCCGGCGGCAGCGGCGGCTGCGACATCTTGGGGGTGACTTCGGGATCGGCCGCGAGCGGGTCTGCCTCCGGGCCGCCGTCGGACAGTTCACCGGGGGCCGGGGGCAGCGGCGGACGCGCGGTGCGAACTACGGGATCGCTTGCCGTGGAGGCCATTTCGCTCGGAGACGGCGGCAGTGGCATCCGTGTGGTCGGGTCCGCTGGGCGCCGGGCGGGAAGGGCGGCGTCAGGGTTTCCCTCGGCCGGCGTGCCCGCGAGGGACGCGCCTGCGGGCTGCGCACCGATCGGCGCTGCCGCGGAAGGCGTCGGGGGCGCGGACAACCGCGGGCCCTGCGGTGGCGTCAGCGGAGCCGAAGAAGGACCGGGCTGAGCGGGTTCGGGCGCAGTGGGCGGCTGAGTGGGGTCACCGACGAGTCTCGGTGGTTGGCCGGGTGCGATGGGTCGGCCATTCGGCGGAACCGATTCCGCACCTTGGTTATTCGCGGGTTTCCCGGCGTCCCGACCGGCCTGCTGAGCTGCGCTCTGCCCGTTGGGCGGCTCAGCGCTTGGGGCCTGGCCGACCGGAGTGAAGGGCGATCGGCCATTGGGCTGAGAAGCCTGCGGCGCCTCGCCGACGGGTGTCGGGCCGTTGGGCTGCGGTGGCTGCTGCATCTGGCCGGCGGGCGGCTGTGTGAACGGCGATTGGCCATGGAGCTGGGGAGCCCGCGACGTCTCTCCGGCGGGTGTCGGGCTATTGGGCCGCTGTGTCTGGCCGGCGGGCGGCTGTGTGAAGGGCGACTGGCCATGGGGCTGCGGAGCCTGCGGGGCCTGGCCGTTCGGGTGCTGGGGGGCCGGGTTCTGGCCGATGGGGTGGCGGCCGGAGGGGGAGGGCGGCGGGGTCGGCTGGGCGCCGTTGAGCTGCGTGCCGTTCGAGGGGAGGTTGAAGTGGGTGCCGGGGTCGCGGGTCGGCATCGGGGTGGGCGGAGTCGGCTGCTGGGTGCGCGGCTCTGCGGGACCGGATGGGGGAGCGGACGCGGGTCCCGGGGTGCGGGGGAGGGGAGCCGCCGGTTCGGGGGCCGAGTCCTTGCGGGGTTTGCGGCGGCCGAAGAGGCGGCGGCCGCCCTTCTCCTCGGGGATGAGGTCGTCCTGGGGGAGGTTCTCGACGGGGGCTTCGTATCCGGTGTCGGTGACGTCGCTCTCGGAGAGCCAGGGCGGGAGCATCGGGAGTCCGTCGTTCTCGCGACTCACATCTACCCCCGGGTGCCTCGATCTATCGTGCAGGACACGGCGTAGTTTAGCGATTCCCGGGGACCGCGCGCCCGGCGTGTACCGGCCGCCGGCGGCCGGACGCGGCCCGCGTGACCGGGGAGGGGCATGTCACGGCACCCGTATTTGGCCGGATCTGGGGCGACGGGTAAAGTAGGTCGCTGGTGACTTACATAGTGGCTGTGGCATGTCTTCGTGCCGCCTCCAGTGAGTATGTCACCGGGTTGGCCACAGTGCACCAGCAATCCATCGGTGCGCCTGCGAAACTCATGGCCGACCTGCCGTAATGAGCTTGAACCAACCAGGTTCAGCCTAACCGGGATCGCGGAGGATATGGCGAAGAAGGAAGGGGCCATCGAGGTCGAGGGCCGGGTTATCGAGCCGTTGCCCAATGCGATGTTCCGGATCGAGCTGGAGAACGGGCACAAGGTTCTGGCCCACATCAGCGGCAAGATGCGGCAGCACTACATCCGCATCCTGCCCGAGGACCGCGTCGTCGTGGAGCTCTCGCCCTACGACTTGACCCGCGGCCGCATCGTCTACCGCTACAAGTGAGTCGCTCCCCGCGGAGCGCGAAGACTTCCGGGACGATATGTCCCGGGTTTCCCCGGTCGAACTGACCGGGGAAAAACTGTGTTCACGGCCAGTGAACACCAACCCAGATTGGATCTGACGTGAAGGTTCAGCCGTCCGTCAAGCCGATCTGCGAGAAGTGCAAGGTGATCCGCCGTCACGGTCGGGTCATGGTGATCTGCGAGAACCTGCGCCACAAGCAGCGTCAGGGCTGATCTCCGCCAAGCACCGAACGCAGTTCGGATTGGCAATAAGAAGCACTCCCAGCGCCAGTCGCCGTCGCCGAGTCCCGTAGGGGACGGATGGCGGCCTACCCCCGGTACGGAGGCCGGGGCCCCACTCACGAGGGGACGGCCAGGGAGCAGACCTCCGCAAAAGTAAGGAAACGCCAACCATGGCACGTCTGATGGGCGTCGACCTCCCGCGCGAAAAGCGCATGGAGATCGCGCTGACCTACATCTTCGGCATCGGCCGTACCCGCGCCAAGGAGATCCTCGCGGAGACGGGCGTCAGCCCGGACCTGCGGTCGAAGGACCTCAGCGATGACGACCTGACCAAGCTCCGCGACTTCATCGAAGCGCAGGACTTCAAGGTCGAGGGTGACCTGCGCCGCGAGGTGCAGGCCGACATTCGTCGCAAGATCGAGATCGGCTGCTACCAGGGCATCCGCCACCGTCGTGGCCTGCCCGTGCGTGGCCAGCGGACCAAGACCAACGCCCGCACGCGCAAGGGTCCGAAGAAGACCGTCGCCGGCAAGAAGAAGTAGGGATAGCGCATGCCTCCGAAGAGCCGGGCCTCGGGCCCGAAGAAGACTCAGAAAGCGCGTCGCCGGGATAAGAAGAACATCCCGCACGGCCACGCTCACATCAAGAGCACGTTCAACAACACGATCGTGTCCATCACCGACCCCGAGGGCAACGTCATCTCCTGGGCGTCCTCCGGCCACGTCGGTTTCAAGGGCTCGCGTAAGTCGACTCCGTTCGCCGCTCAGCTCGCCGCCGAGAACGCTGCCCGCAAGGCGCAGGAGAACGGCGTCAAGAAGGTCGACGTCTTCGTGAAGGGCCCGGGTTCGGGCCGCGAGACCGCGATCCGTTCCCTCCAGGCCGCGGGCCTCGAGGTCGGCACGATCTCCGATGTCACTCCGCAGCCGCACAACGGCTGCCGTCCGCCCAAGCGGCGTCGCGTCTAGCGGGAAAGGAAGAGTAGAAAAATGGCTCGTTATACCGGCCCTATCACCCGCAAGTCGCGTCGTCTGCGTGTCGACCTCGTTGGAGGCGACCAGGCGTTCGAGCGTCGTCCTTACCCGCCGGGCCAGCACGGCCGCGCGCGGATCAAGGAATCCGAGTACCTCATGCAGCTGCAGGAGAAGCAGAAGGCTCGCTTCTCGTACGGCGTCATGGAGAAGCAGTTCCGCAAGTACTACGAAGAGGCGAACCGCCAGAAGGGCAAGACCGGCGACAACCTGCTGCGTCTGCTCGAGTCCCGGCTGGACAACGTCGTGTACCGCGCCGGTCTGGCCCGTACCCGTCGTGGCGCTCGTCAGCTGGTCTCGCACGGCCACTTCACCGTCAACGGTGTGAAGGTGGACGTGCCGAGCTTCCAGGTCTCGCAGTACGACATCATCGATGTCAAGCCGAAGTCGCTGGCCATGTACCCCTTCCAGGTGGCGCGTGAGACCGTCGGCGATCGCCCGATCCCGGGCTGGCTGCAGGTCGTTCCCGGCCGTCTGCGGATCCTGGTGCACCAGCTCCCCGAGCGTGCGCAGATCGATGTTCCGCTGCAGGAACAGCTGATCGTCGAGTTCTACTCGAAGTAATAGGTGCGCGTACGCGTGCCGCTGGTTGTGGCCCTGCTCAGTTCGACAAGCACAGGGTCAGGGCCACAACAGCTCCCAAATAGTGGGCGTCAAATAGTGGGCGTCCGAAGGAGGAAGAAATGCTGATTTCACAGCGACCGACGCTGACCGAAGAGGTCGTGTCCGAGAACCGGTCGCGGTTCACCATCGAACCGCTGGAGCCGGGTTTCGGTTACACCCTCGGCAACTCGCTGCGGCGCACCCTGCTCTCGAGCATTCCGGGTGCCGCGGTTACCAGCATCCGTATCGACGGCGTGCTGCACGAGTTCACCACCGTCCCGGGCGTGAAGGAGGATGTCACCGACATCATCCTGAACCTCAAGGGCCTGGTCGTGTCGTCCGAAGAGGACGAGCCGGTCACCATGTACGTGCGCAAGCAGGGCCCGGGCACCGTCACCGCCGGTGACATCGTCCCCCCGGCGGGCGTGACCGTGCACAACCCGGACATGCACATCGCCACCCTGAACGACAAGGGCAAGCTGGAGATCGAGCTCGTGGTCGAGCGCGGTCGCGGCTACGTCCCGGCCGTGCAGAACAAGGCGTCGGGTGCGGAAATCGGCCGGATTCCGGTGGACTCGATCTACTCGCCGGTTCTGAAGGTGACCTACAAGGTCGAGGCCACCCGTGTCGAGCAGCGCACCGACTTCGACCGGCTCATCCTGGATGTCGAGACCAAGAACTCGATCTCCGCGCGGGATGCGCTGGCGTCGGCGGGCAAGACCCTGGTCGAGCTGTTCGGTCTCGCGCGCGAGCTGAACATCGAGGCCGAGGGCATCGAGATCGGCCCGAGCCCGGCCGAGGCGGACCACATCGCCTCGTTCGGCCTGCCGATCGAGGACCTGGATCTCACCGTTCGGTCGTACAACTGCCTCAAGCGTGAGGGTGTGCACACCGTCGGCGAGCTGGTCGCCCGCACCGAGTCGGACCTGCTGGACATCCGCAACTTCGGTCAGAAGTCCATCGACGAGGTCAAGGTCAAGCTGCACTCGCTCGGCCTGTCCCTCAAGGACTCCCCGGCTTCCTTCGATCCGTCCTCCGTCGTCGGCTACGACGCGGCCAGCGGCACCTGGAGCGACAGCGGCTCGTTCAGCGACACCGACAACGGCGAGCAGGACTACGCCGAGACCGAACAGCTTTAGGCGGCTCGGGGCCAGCGCCCCGGATCTGCCTTAGACACAGGAGATTCCAACCATGCCCAAGCCCAAGAAGGGTGCCCGCTTCGGCGGGTCGGCGTCGCACCAGAAGGCGATCTTCGCCAACCTGGCGACGGCGCTCTTCGAACACGGTCGTATCACGACCACCGAGGCCAAGGCCAAGGCGCTGCGCCCCTACGCCGAGAAGCTCGTGACCAAGGCGAAGGGCGGCACCCTGGCCGACCGTCGCGAGGTCATGAAGGTGATCCGTAGCAAGGACATCGTCCACGCGCTCTTCGCCGAGATCGGTCCCTCGTTCGAGGGCCGCGACGGTGGCTACACCCGCATCATCAAGACCATCCCCCGCAAGGGTGACAACGCTCCGATGGCGATCATCGAGCTGGTCCGCGAGAAGACCGTGACCAACGAGGCCGATCGTGCCCGTCGAGTCGCCGCTTCGCAGAAGGCCACCGAGGCTCCGGCCGAGGCCAAGGCCGAAGAGGCTGCCGCCGAGGCTCCGGCCGCTGAGGCTGCCGAGGAGAAGGCCGCGGAGTAATACTCCGGGTCCTTCGGACCAACGAGGGGTTTCCGGGGCTTCCCCTGAAACCCCGAAGGTGGACATCCCATGAGTGAGCCCGCCGTCCCCTCCGGGTCGGCGGGCTTTCTCCATGTTAACCAGGAGATCGCTGTGACCGTGGAGGATCCGACGCCCGAACCGGTTTCGATTCGGGTACGGCTGGACATCAGTTACGACGGCACCGATTTCACCGGCTGGGCCCGTCAGCCCGGCCTGCGCACCGTGCAGGGCGTGCTGGAGGACGCGCTGTCCAAGGTGCAGCGCGAACCCATTCAGCTCACCGTGGCCGGACGCACCGACGCCGGCGTGCACGCGGAAGGCCAAGTCGCGCACTTCGATACCCACACCGAGGTGGACGGCCCCAAGCTGGTGCACCGGCTGGCCCGCTTCCTGCCCAAGGACGTGCGGGTCAAGCAGGCCCGGCTCGCCCCGCCGGACTTCGACGCCCGCTTCTCGGCGATCCGCCGGCACTACGCCTACCGTCTGACCACCGCGCCCTACGGTGCCGAGCCGCTGCAGGCCCGCGGCGTGGTGCCCTGCCGTCCCGGCCCGGACGTCGAGGCCATGCGCGAGGCCTCCCGAAAGCTGTTGGGCCTGCACGATTTCGCCGCTTTCTGCCGTCGCCGCGAGGGCGCGACCACCATTCGTGAGCTGCAGCGCTTCGACTGGGTCCAGGACGGGGATCTGCTGACCGCCTATGTCAGCGCGGACGCGTTCTGCTGGTCCATGGTCCGCAGCCTGGTCGGCGGAGTGCTGGCCGTCGGCGAGGGCCGCCGCACGCCCGACTGGATCGGCGGACTGCTGAACGAGCGCGAACGGGCCAGCGCGGTGACCGTGGCCCCGGCCCACGGGCTGTCGCTGATCGCCGTCGACTATCCGGCCGACGCTGATCTGGCCGCCCGCAATATCCAGACGCGCGAGGTTCGCACCGTTCCCGGTCCCGTGGGCGGCGGCGCCGATCCCGAGGGCTGCTGCGGGGACTGACCCCGCTTCCGGCGTGCCGCCCGCTCGGCGCGCCGTCTGATGTCACCGGCCCCACCCGGTTTCTTCCGCACCCGCGACCACGCTTCCGTCGAGGTCGCGGGTGAAATGCCGCGCGCGCGATCGCGGATCGGTCGCGCGGATGAAAGTGCAAGTCCGGTATGAAGATTCGCTGTGCGAGTTGCGGGCAATGCGCCAATTCGGGCGGTGGGGTGAAAGTTGGATGTTGTTAAGGGAATTCGGGGATCGGGCCGGGTACGGGATGCGAGAATCGGGCAATGAGGGGCGGCGTCGAGCCCTCGGTGATGGAGGTTCGCTCCACACCGGAGGTTTCGCAGCAGGAGACTTTCGAGGAATGGGAGGCCGTGGTCGCGGCGGCCTACGTTCCGCTGGTGGTGACACCGGTGGTGCGGTCGGGGGAATTCCGGGCGCGCATCGTGCAATCGCGATTCGACGGCATCGATGTGTCGATGGTGACCGCGAGCGGGCAGCATCTGAGCCGAATACCGCAACTCATCCACGATCCCGAGGAACCGGTGCTGTTCGCCTGCGTGACCACGCACGGTCACGGCTGGCTGGAGCAGGACGGGCGGGTGGGGGAGCTGGCTGACGGCGGGCTCACCCTGCACGTCAGTTCCCGGCCCTTCAGCGCGCATTTCGAGCAGTCCTGGGGTGTGGTGGCGGTGCAGGTGCCGCTGGCCGAGGTGGTCTGCGCGTCGGGTGTGCCGGCCGACCGGATGCCGACCGCGGTGCGCTTCCCGCCCGAGGGCGCGGCCGGGATCGTGGGCCGCTTCTTCTGCGGCATGGCGCAATTGCAGTACACCGCACCGGAACAGGCCGCGGTGCTGGCCAAACACGGTACGGGCCTGCTGGCCTCGGTGGTGCAGCTGGCCGCGGGCGACCTGCCGCGCGACGAGCCCGCGCACGCGTTGGCCAAACAGCGTGCGCTGGCGTTCATTCAGCGGCATTACGCCGATCCCGAGCTCACCATCGATCAGGTGGCGGGCGCGTGTTCGGTGTCGCGGCGCACCCTGTACCGCCTGTTCGAGCAGGGCGAGGACGGGGTGGCGGCCATGTTGCGGCGGATGCGGGTGGAGCGGGCGCTGTCGTTGATCCGGACCGATCCGACGCGGCCGCTGTTGTCGGTGGCGCGGTCGGCGGGGTTCGTGTCCGAGCGGCAGTTCTATCGGGCCTTCAAACGCGAAACCGGTATGACCCCTGGCGAATTCCGGACTCATCATGCCTGATCAGGAGGTGTTTCACGGCTGACCTGAATGGGCAGTGAGCTGGCACGGGTGGGCAGTCACAGGGGCGCGGCGACGCGGCATACTGGTGACGCGCCGCCCGGTCGCCGCCTCGAGCCGCCGGTGACCGGGCCGGCGAGCTCATGGAGCAATCGGGCTGGTTGGTCTGTTTTGTCGGATCAGTCGGCTTCATTCCCATTCTCCCGGCGGCCGCTAGTGGAATGATGCAGGTGTGGGTACCGCTTCCACGGCCAGCGCCGAAGTCCGTACGACCTCAGAGGTTTCCGCGCGGCAAGCCTTCGAGCAGTGGGAGGCCCTCGTCGCCGACGCCGTGCTGCCCTCGATCGTCGAACCGATCGGCACCGGACCCTGGCACGGCAAACTCCGCTATACCCAGTTCGATCGGTCCAGTCTCACGCTGATGACCTCCAGCGCCCAGCGGGTGGTCCGCACCAAGCGTCAGCTCGAGCAGGCCGCCGGAGACTTCCTGCTGGTGAACATCGTGGTCGAGGGCTCGAACTGGACCTCGCAGAGCGGCCGGATCACCGAGGGCGGGGCCGGGACCATCGCCTTCTATGACAGCGCCCGCCCGATCGAGAGCCGGACCACCGAGAACGCGGTCTCCACCATCGTGCGCGCGCCCCTGGGAGAGGTGCTCGACCACGCCGGTCTGGTGCGCGACGAGCTGCCCATCGCCCAGGCGATGCCCGTCACCGGGGCCATGGGCGTGGTGGCCGATTTCTTCCGGGGGATGGCCAGGCTCGGCGCGGACGGAACCGGCCGTGCGGCAGACGTTCTCGAATCGCAGGTCACCTCGATGCTCTCGTCGGCGTTGCTGCTGGCCAACGGGCATTCCGTGCCCGGGCCCGCCGACTCGGTCTTCACCCGCCAGCAGGTGCTGGCCGTGCTGCGGCAGCGCTACACCGATCCGGACCTGACCGTCGACGAGGTGGCGCACGCCTGCCTGGTCTCGCGGCGCACCCTCTACCGGGTCTGCGAGGAGATCGGCGGTCCGGCCGCGCTGGTGCGGCAGATGCGGGTCGAGCACGCCCGCAGACTGTTGCGGGCCGACCCGGCCCGGCCGCTCTCGGCGATCGCGGCGGCATCCGGTTTCGCCACGGACCGGCACTTCTACCGGGCATTTCGCCAGGAAACCGGCGTGACGCCGGGGCAATTCCGGTCGCAATTGGACACAGGCACGCGTCGTCGGTAGCTCGGCACGGTATGTCGCTGTGACCGGCTGGCGTTCGGCGAAGGGTGATTGCACATCATCCGATCCGTCGAAGGAGCCGAGGTGCCCACGAAGGTGCGAGTCGCGGCTGTCCAAGCCGAGCCGCGATGGCTGGATCTGCCCGCCGGGGTCGGGCAGGCCATCGGGCTGATCGAGGACGCGGCCGCGGGCGGTGCGCAGCTGGTGGCCTTCCCCGAGACCTTCCTCCCCGGCTATCCGTGGTGGCTGTGGCTGGAATCGGTGAGCTGGGGCGAGGGCTTCTTCGCGCGCTATCGCACCAATTCGATGACGGTGGGGCGCACCGAGTTCCGGCGCATCGCCGATGCCGCGCGCCGGCATCGCATCCATGTGCTGCTCGGCTTCAGTGAACGCTGTGGCAGCGCGCTGTACATGTCCCAGTGCCTGATCGATGACCGAGGGGTACTGCTCGGAGTCCGCCGCAAGCCCGAGCTGACGCCGTTGGAGCACCAGATCTTCCGCTCCGGCGAGCCCGGCGAGTCGCAGGTCTTCCGCACCGGCATCGGCCGCATCGCGGTGCAGGGCGGCTCCGAGCAGTTGCATCTGCCCGCGCGGCCGGAGCTGGAGCGCACCGGGGCGCAGATCCATGTGGTGTCCTGGCCGGGTTTCATCGTGGCGCGGGACGTGGATTGGGGCGTGCGGGTGAACAACGCGGCCACGCTCTGGTACGCCGTGGTCGGGCAGTTGAACGTGATCGCGGCGTGCTCGGTGATGGATGTGGCGGGCAGCGAGAGCCGCCGGGGTGCGGAGCCGGCCAAGCAGCTGGTGCCGGGGCCGGGCGGGCACGCGCGCATCTTCGCGCCGGGTGGTGAGGAACTGGCGTCACCGCTGGGCGGGCACGAACAGGGTTTGCTGTACGCCGATCTGGAACTCGATCTGAGCTTCGAGTCCGCCGCCTGATTCGAATCCCGGTTCTACCGGTTACTGGTTCGTACCAGTTCGGTCCATTGGCTGGAATTCGTTCGATCTGACACACTCTCCCCAGTATTCGGCCGTATACGTGGCCGCCATTGTCATCGAGGGATGGGGAGTGGAAGGGTTACCACCGGTCAACCGGATCGAGGTTCGCTCCGGCCAGGAACAGACGTCGACGGAGGCATTCGAGCGCTGGGAGGCGCAGGTGAGCGCCTCTTACGTACCGCTGGCGGTTGAACCTATACCGAGTGGTCGCTTTATAGGTTATATAGAATCCGCGAGCTACGGCGACATGGATGTGTCGGTAATCGGATCGACGCCGCAAGTCATTCGCCGCACCGGCGGGCTCATCGGCCGCAGCGCCGACGAATATCTGCTCGCGAGTATTCCGACCGTCGGCACCGCGCGCTTGTGCCAGGACGATCGGGTCGCCGATGTCGGGCCCGGCGGAATCGTGTTCTACGACAGCACCCGTCCCTATCGGTGGGATGCGCCGGAGCGGTTCGAACAAGTCGTGGTACAGGTCCCGCTCAGCCGACTACGCGAACGCTACGGCATCGACAGTCTCGAATTGCCCACTGCGACAGTATTTTCGGCGAAAACCGCGCCCGGACTCGTGGGCAGTTTCTTTCGCGGGCTGGCCGAATTGCAGCACACCGATCCCGCGAGCGCCGCGCTATTGTCCGCTCCCGGAATGGATCTGCTGGCCGCGGCCGCGATCGCGGCGTCCGGTCGCGCGCCGCATGACCAGTCGGCGGACGCGCTCAATCGGCAGCGGGTCCTGAACTACATGCGCGACCACTGCGCCGATCCCGATCTCGGAGTCGACCGAATCGCCGAGGGCTGCAGAATGTCTCGGCGTACGCTGTATCGAGTGTTCGGTGAGTTCGAGGGCGGACCGGGAACGGTGTTGCGCCGCATGCGCATCGAACGTGCTTGCGACCTACTGAGAAATGCGCCACAGTTGCCGCTTTCGGCGGTGGCGAAAGCGGCGGGATTCCTCACGGAGCGTAGCTTCTATCGAAGCTTCCGTCTGGAAATGGGCACAACTCCGGGAGCATTCCGCACGCTGGCATGATCAGTCGGTCATTCGGCACTCGTCGCCATTGTTCGGCCACCAATTGTTGGCAAGGCTGCTGTTGCATGAGGGAAAAGCGATGAGGACTACGGTGCGAGTCGCCGCCGTCCAGGCCGAACCCAGCTGGCTGCGACTCTCCGACGGTGTCGATCAGGTCGTCGAACTGATCCGGGCGGCAGCGGTACAGGGCGCGCGGCTGGTCGCATTCCCGGAGGCGTTTCTCCCGGGTTATCCGTGGTGGCGCTGGATCGATACCAATCAGTGGAATGTCGAATACTCGACCAGATGCCGCGAGAATTCGATGACGCGGGACGGCGCGGAAATGCGCGCGATCACCGCTGCCGCCGCCGCGCATGACATTCACGTCGTACTCGGATTCGGTGAGCGCCAGGAACGCCGAATCTATATGTCACAGGCCGTGATCGACGATTCCGGGCAGTTGCTGTCGGTCCGCCGCAAGGCCGGCCTGAACAGCGTGGAACGCAAGATATTCGCCTCCGGAACCCCGAATCTGCCTGCGGTGCACCACACTCCGATCGGCAAGTACGGCGCGCTGTCCGGGCAGGAGAACCAGCGGCCGCTGCTCACCCGTGCACTGCGCGCCGACGAGGAACAGATCCATGTGGCCGCCTGGCCCGGCAGTCCCGACGGCGACGCGGTCGGACCGGATTCGAGCACCACGCTCAGCCGCATGTACGCGCTCGAGGTCGGCGCGTACGTGATCGCACCCACCGCAGTGATCGGTGACGCCGCGTTCGGCGGCGTGGGCAGCGCGCGGCACCACGGCGGACCCACCGGATGCGCCCGCATCTACGGCGCCGACGGCGGCGAAGTGGTCACCCCGCTCGCGGAGGGCGAGGAGGGCATTCTCTACGCCGACCTCGAGATCGCCGTGACGCTTGCCGACAACCAGCCGTGCGATTCCGTCCGCACCACCCGCGACCGCAAGGACAACACCCGCAAGGACAGTGCTCCCACCCGGCGCGGCTCTCGTCGCGTCGCCGCGGGCTGGCAGTCCGGCCCGGACCGCTGGGCCCTGCCGACGACGTCCCTGAACGCCTACCCCGGCGGCACCGCGGCCTGCTGAGTCGGCGACTGGCGCGGCCCGCTGACTGGAGCGGCTCGCGCGGCCTGCTGGGGCGAGCGGCTGGCGTGGTCTCCGTCGGGCGGGGCCGCTGGGTAGCGCGGCGGGGCGCCCGCGGAGTCGGCGGCGTGAAAGGGGTTTCAGGGGAAGCCCCTGAGAGCTACGGGAGTTGCTAACTCCGCACCAGGCGCGCGATGGCGTCGGTGGCTTCCTTGATCTTGGCCTCGGCCTCGGGGCCGCCGGCGACGGCCGCGTCGACCACGCAGTGGCTGATGTGATCCTCGAGCAGGCCCATGGCGACCGCCTGCAGCGCTTTGGTCATGGCCGACACCTGGGTGAGGATGTCGATGCAGTACTTCTCCTCCTCGACCATCCGCTGCAGGCCGCGGGCCTGGCCTTCGATGCGGCGCAGGCGCTTGAGGTAGTCGTCCTTGGCGGTGATGTAGCCGTGCGAGGCGGTGTCGTGGCAGGACTCGGCGGTGTCGTGCCCGGCGGCGTCCTGGGTCGCGATCTTGTCGTTGGTCACCTGCGCTGTCCTCACTCCCGGGGGAAATACCCCCCTAGGGTACATGCTTCGCCCTGCTACCACCACTCACGGCCGCGTGCGCAAGAATCGGGGCATGAGTTCGGACGCACGGGCAACGCTCGCCATCATCGGAGGCAGCGGCTTCTACGACTTCTTCGGCGATGACGCGACCACGGTCGAGATCGAGACCCCCTACGGCGCGCCCAGCGCGCCCATCACGATCGGTCAGGTGGAGGGGCGCTCGGTGGCGTTCCTGCCCCGGCACGGTCGCAAACACGAGTTCTCGCCGCACACCGTGCCCTACCGCGCCAATATGTGGGCGCTGCGCACCCTGGGCGTGCGTCGCATCTTCGGCCCGTGCGCGGTCGGCAGCCTGCGCGCCGACTGGGGGCCGGGCACCATCGCGGTGCCGGACCAGCTGGTGGACCGCACCTCCGGTCGCGCCCAGACCTTCTACGACGCCGGCGGCGTGCACGTGTCCTTCGCCGACCCGTACTGCGAGGAGCTGCGCACCGCCGCCATCGCCTCGGTCGGCGACGATCTGCCCGCGCACGACCACGGCACCATGGTCGTGGTGGAGGGCCCGCGCTTCTCGACCCGCGCAGAGAGCCGCTGGTTCGCCGGGCAGGGCTGGGAGCTGGTCAATATGACCGGGCACCCGGAGGCCGTACTCGCCCGTGAACTCGAGATGTGCTACTCCGCAATCGCTCTGGTGACCGACCTGGACGCCGGGCTGGAGTCGGGCGAGGGCGTCAGCGCCGCCGACGTGTTCGCCGAGTTCGAGCGCAACCTGGTGCCCTTCAAGGCCATGGTGCGCCGTGCCGTCGCCGCCGTCGAGGGCGACGACACCTGCGACAAGTGCCGTGTGCTGACCGGCACCGGCGTGCAGCTCCCGTTCGAGCTGCCCTGATCCGAGCCCGGCCGTAGCGGCCGGTCGCGCGTGATCGCCGCCCGAGCGACCGGGGTACTGCGTTGTACCCCGCGGTGCGTCATTGCACCTGCTCGTGGCGGCGTTCGCGGGTAGCCTTCGGTTGCCGCACAACGTCTATCCATCAATAGGCCTTCGGGTTACGTCCGGCCATGCCCTAGGCTGGATTCATGAATGCGGGCGGTCGTGACCCCCTGCGTGTCCTGGTGACCGGGGCGGCCGGTTACCTGGGCTCCCATGTCCATCGGGCCCTGCTGGCCGCGGGGCACGAGGTCATCGCCATCGACGCCCTGCTCGAGACCGTGCACGGTCCGAATCCCGTTGTTCCCGAGCATGTCTCGCGGGTCGACATCCGTGATCAGGGTGCGCTGGAACCCCTGCTGGCCGGTGTGGACGTGGTCTGCCATCTCGCGACGGCGGTGCCGCTGCCGCAGGTGCGCGGCGCGATCGAGCCGGCGCGCGGCGATCCCTCCAATCCGGCTGCCCCGCAGGATGTTCCGCATTCGAGACGGGTGGCCGGGGACGGGCAGCGCGGGCGTGAGGACTCCGGGCACGGGGCCGGGCGCTGCGTGCGCGCCCCGGTCGGCGCGGGCCGCGGCGGCACCGAGCGGCCGGGTGCGGAGGGTATGCGCTGGGCCGCGCTCTACGCCGCGCACAATGACGTCGGCACCGCCGTACTGCTGGCCGCCATGGAACGCGAGGGGGTGCCTCGCCTGGTGCTCGGGTCCTCGGTGGCCGTATACGGTGAGGGCCGGTACCGGGGGCTGCGCAGCGGGCCGTTCTATCCGGGCCTGCGGCGGCGCGGGGATCTGGACCGGGGGTTGTTCGATCATCGCGCGCCGCGTTCCGGGGAAGTGCTGACCTGGGAGCCGATGGGGGAGGATGCCCCACTGCGGCCCCGGAGCGCTTACGCCGCAAGCAAAGTCGCGCAGGAGCATTACGCGCTGGCCTGGGTGGCCAATACCGGTGGCCATGCCGCGGTGCTGCGTTATCACAATCTCTACGGCGATCCGGTGGCCGACGGACGGCGGGTGCGGTCCGCGGAAACCGGTGTGGTGGCGCGCTTCCGGGCCGAACTGGCGGCGGGCCGGCCGCCGCGGGTGTTCGAGGACGGCGGGCAGGTCCGCGACTTCATGCACGTGCGCGACGCGGCGCTGGCGACGGTGGCCGCGGTGGAACGCCCGATGCCCGGGTTCGTGCCGTTGAACATCGCCTCGGGGCGGCCGCTGACGCTGTGGGAGGTGGCCTCGACCATGGCCAAGGCCGTGGACGGGCCGGCGCCGGTGGTGACCGGGCAGTGCCGGGTCACCGATGTCCGGCATGTGGTCGCGCACCCGGAAAGAGCCCGGCACGCCCTGGATTTCACGGCTCCCACCACCCCCGCCAAGGGACTCGCGGAGTACGCCGCGCGTGGCGCGGGGCGGCGCTGACCGAGCCCGATAGGCTCACCGCATGGACACCCCGCTGCGGCTCGAGGTCATCGTCGCCAGTGTGCGGCCCAAGCGGTTCGCGCCGGTGGTCGCGGACTGGTTCCTGCGCCGGGCGCGGGCGGACGCCGCGTTCGAGGTGGGGGTGATCGATCTGATGGACACCCCGCTGCCGGTGGATCTCACCGAGACCGACGAGGTGCGGGCCTTCCAGCGGCGGGTCGAGGCCGCCGACGCGTTCGTGGCGGTCACCTCCGAGTACAACCACGGCTATCCGGCGTCGTTGAAGACCGCCTTCGACAGTGTGAAGCGCGAATGGCGTGGCAAGCCCATCGGTTTCGTGAGTTACGGCGGCCTGTCCGGCGGCCTGCGCGCGGTGGAGCAGCTGCGGCAGGTGGTCGCCGAGATCCACATGGTCTCGGTGCGGGAGACGGTCAGTTTCCATGAGGCCAAACGCAAGTTCGACGCGGACGGGGAGACCCGGGACGGGGCCGCGCTCGATGCCGCGGATCGCATGCTGCGTCAACTCGCCTGGTGGGCGACGGCTGTGCGTGCCGCCCGCGCCACGAACCCCTACCCGGGGAGCTGACGGGCGCTACGGCGTGACGGCGGCCGCCGCCCCGGGCAGGCCGAGGTAGGCGGACTCGCGGGGGATGGAGACCAGAGTCAGCGAAACCTCGGTGGCGCCGGTGCGCAGGATGATTCGGTTCCCGGCGGACCCCGGCTGGTGGATGGACAGGTCGGGCGCGGCGCCGGGCCAGCCGAGCGGGTCGTCGGTCAAGTAGATGGTGGTCAGGCCCGCGTGCGGGGCCGGTGCGAGGACTCCGTCGACCATGGTGGCCGTGAAATCGGCGTCGGACTGATGGGTTTCGACGGCGAGGGTCAGGCGTTCCGGATCGCCGATGGCGGTGACCAGCCGCCGCCAGGCCTCGGGACGGTCGGTGCGGATCAGGACGCGTTCGCCCACGGCCAGGGCGCGGAAGATCAACTGCCGCGCGAGATACAGCTCGCCCGCCACGTACACGCTCGAAATGCCCTGGCCCACCAGGCGAATGGCGACACCATTGCCGTCGTCGTCGGAACCGAGCAGCTGCCCGCAGCCCGCCGAGGGCAGATGCAGCGCGCCGAGCGCGCCGATGTCGCGGAGTTCGGCGGGCACCGTGTCGTCCAGGCCGGGCACCGCGAACGGCAGGTGGGCGAGCAGACTCTCGCGGTGGCGGCCGTTCATGGAGATCATGTGCCGCCGCACGGGTTCCTCGGGCAGTTCCCGGGTGGTGAGCCGCCAGGCCGCACCGATGCGCACGGTGCCGGTGCCGCGGCCCGGGCGCAGTCTCACGGCCACCGTGGTGCCGTGCGAGGCGGGGACCCAGAGCTGGGCGAGCAGGTCCGAGTCCAGCCGCCGGGGGTCCACCGCGGCTCCGATGTTCACACTGTCGCCGAGTTCGGCGTACCGCCAATGCTGGGTCAGGGCTTCGGGATCCACGCCCGCGGTGACCCGCAGGGCGGCCTGCCGGATCTCGGGTGCGGTGAGCAGGCGGGCCGAGCAGCCGCCGTCCTCGAGGACGCGCACCACGCGTTCGGTGGCGATGGTGACCGCGCGGCACGCGCCGGGCAGGCCGCCGCCG